>JBKBSR010000174.1:0-6861 GCA_046291055.1 Roseococcus sp. | reverse complement strand
CAGGCGCTCGATGACCGGGCGCGGCGTGGCGGCCGGCGCCATGAGCCCGAACCACACCGCGCTCTCGAAGCCGGGCAGCCCGGCCTCGATCATGGTCGGCAGCTCCGGCGCGGCGGCGGTGCGGCCCGCCCCGGTCGAGGCGAGCGCGCGCAGCCGCCCCGCCCGCACATGCGGCAGCACGGTGGAGGCGGGCGAGAACATCACCCCCACCCGACCGGCCAGCAGGTCCGTCACCGCCTGGCCGCTGCCCGGGTAGGGCACATGCGTCATGCGCGCCGGGGCGAGCAGGTTGAACAGCTCGCCCGAAAGGTGCGGCGCCGTCCCCACGCCGGAGGAGGCGTAGAACAGCCCGCTCGAATCGCGCCGCGCCAGCGCGAGGAACTCCGCGACCGTCGTGGCCTCCACCGCAGGGTGCACGACCAGGATGTTCGGGATGGTGACGAGCGGCGCGACGGGCGCGAAGTCGCGCTGGAAGTCGAAGGGCAGGTCGCGCGCCAGGCTCGCGTTGATGGTGTTGGCCACCGAGCCCAGAAAGAGCGTCGTTCCGTCCGGTGCGGCGCGGGCGGCCTGCTCGGCGGCGATGCTGCTGCCCGCGCCGGGGCGGTTCTCGATCACCACCGTCTGGCCGAGCGCCGCTCCCAGCGCGGGCGCGATCACGCGGGCCGAGGCGTCGGCCGCGCTGCCGGGCGGGAAGCCGACGATGAGGCGGATGGGCCGCCCCTCCTGCGCGCGCGCGAGGGCGGGCAGCAGCGGCAGCGCGGCCAGGGCGCGGCGGGCGATGAGCATGGCGTTTCCTCTTCCGGCGGCCTTCCCGGCCGCTTCTGCGCGAAGGCTATCCCTGGCCTCGCCGCGCGTCCATGCCGCCTCATGCCAGCGGCCGCTTTCTCCGCCTCTTGAGAACGCGGCGCGGCCGCTGGCAAGCCCATGTTCCGGCGCGCCGCCGCCACGCCAGGCCTGCGCGCGATACGGGCGGCATGCCCTGCCGCCCGCCTCAGGCGCGCTCCATGCCGGTGCGCTCGATCACCTCGGCCCAGCGGGCGATCTCGGCATGCACCGCCGCGCGCGTGGAGGCGGGCGTGCCCGGCGGGCGCGGCGCGAGGCCCAGCGCCTCCAGCCGCGCGCGCAGCTCCGCCTCGCCCGCCACCGCTTCGGCCGCGGCGACGATGCGCTCCACCGCGCCGGGCGGCATGCGCGCCGGCGCGGCCAGGGCGAACCAGGTCTCCATGTCGAAGGGCTGGCCGAGCTGCTCGGCCAGCGTCGGCACATCGGGCAGCAGCGCCGAGCGGCGCGGCGAGGTGATGGCGAGCGCCCGCACCTCCCCCGCCCGGATCTGGCCGAGCACGGCGGAGGCCGTCTCCACCACCACCTGCACCTCGTCGTTGCGCAGGCCGATGAGGGCGGCCGGGGTGCCGCGATAGGGCACATGGGTCAGGCGGAAGCCGCCGGCCGCCTGCACCGCCTCGCCCACGAAATGCTGGGTGGAGCCGACGCCCACGGTGGCGAGGTTCAGCGCCCCGGGCCGCGCCCGCGCGCGCGCGATCAGCTCGGCCAGGTCGCGCGGCGCCTGCGGCGCGGCGGCGACCAGCAGCACGAGGCCGATGCCCGCCACCATGGCGAGCGGCGCGATGTCGGCCAGCGGGTCGAAGGGCAGGCGGCGGTAGAGCGCGGCCGAGACGGCGAAGCCGTTGTTGATCAGCATCAGCGTGTGCCCGTCGGTGGCGCGCGCCAGCGCCTCGGCGGCGAGGGTGCCGCCCGCGCCGGGCCGGTTCTCCACCACCACGGGCTGGCCGAGCTCGCGCGCGAGCGAGGGCGCGATCAGGCGCGCCACGATGTCGGTCGTCCCGCCCGCGGCGAAGCCCTGCAGGAAGCGGATCGGCCGCTCCGGCCAGGCCGGGCGGGGCTGGGCGGCGAGGGCGGCGGGCAGGGCGAAGGGGGCGGCGAGCAGCGCACGGCGCAGGGGCGGCATGGACCTTTCTCTCCCGGTGTTTGTTCCCTGGTTAGGCCGGGCGGGCGGGGCGCGCCAAGCATCGCCTGGGCCGCGGCACGGGAATTGCTGTCCCTTTCGTCATCTCCACGCCATCCAAGGCCCCGCCATGCACCGCCGCACCCTGCTGCCGCTTCTCGCGGCATCCGCCCTGCCCGCCGCCGCCGCCCGCGCCAATGCGCCCTGGGCGCCCGACCGGCCGATCCGCCTGATCGCGCCCTTCGCCGCAGGCGGCGCGGCCGACATCATCTCGCGCATCGTGGCAGAGGAGCTCTCGCCCATTCTCGGCCAGCAGGTGGTGGTGGAGAACCGCACCGGCGCGGGCGGCGCGGTGGGCACCGAGTTCGTGGTGCGCGCCCGCCCCGACGGCCACACCCTGCTGATGGCGAGCCAGGCGACGCACGGCATCGTGCCCGTCATCGCGCGCCTCGCCTTCGACCCCGCCACCGACACCACGCCCATCGCCAATGTGGCGGGCGTGCCGGCGGTGCTGGTGGTGAACAACGACCTGCCCGCGCGCAGCTTCGCCGAGTTCGCGGCGCTTCTGCGCGCCCGCCCTGGGCAGCTTTCCTACGGCTCGGCCGGCATCGGCTCCTCCACGCACATGACCATGGCGCTGCTGCTGCACAAGGCGGGGCTCGATGCGGTCCATGTGCCCTATCGCGGCACGGCGCTCGCCATGCCCGACCTGATCGCGGGGCGGCTCGCGGCGATGACCGACACCGTCACCTCCGGCCTGCCCTTCGTGCGCGACGGGCGGGTGCGGGCGCTGGGCGTCTCCACCGCGCGACGCCTCCCGGTGCTGCCCGATGTGCCGGCGCTCTCCGAGTTCGTGCCGGGCTACGAGGTGGTGAACTGGTATGGGCTCTCCGGCCCCGCCGGCATGCCCGCGCCCGTGGTGGCCACGCTGCACGGCGCGGTGCAGACGCTGCTCGCCCGCCCCGCCTTCCGCGAGCGCCTGGCGGGCCAGGGCATGGAGCCCTTGGCCATGAGCACGGCCGACTACGCCGCCTACATCGCCCGCGACCGCGCGCAATGGGCCGAGCTGGTGCGCGCCACGGGCATCCGCGCGGAGTGATGCGGGCGACGGAGGATCCGCGCGGCGGTGCGCCGGCCGGAGGGTGCCGCGCTCCGACCGGGCCGTGACAGGACCATCCGGCCCTGCGCTTGCGGGACCGGCGGGGGCCGCCCAATATCCGACCCCATGCGATCCTCGGCCAGACCTCCCATCGCCGATCCGCGCACGCGCATCCGCGCCGTGCTCGCGGGCGCCGCGGTCGGCGACGTGCTGGGCGCGACCTGGGAGTTCTCGCCACCCTCGGCCATACCCTCCGAGCGGCGGCTCACCGTGCAGGGCGGTGGTCCCTTCGGCTGGCCCCCCGGCGCCTTCACCGACGACACCGACCTGCTGCTCGTGACGGCCTCCGCCTATGGCGGCGCGCGCGCGCCGGGGGCATGGTCGGAAGCGGCTTTCGTCGACGGGCTGCTCGCCTGGTTCCGCAGCGGCCCTCGCGATGTCGGCGCGCAGACCGCGCGCGCCTGCCGCCATTGGCTGAGCCACGCCGCACCTCCGCCACTCGACGAGGCCGCGCAGGGCAATGGCGGCCTCATGCGCGCGGCCCCGCATGGGCTCGCGCACCCCGATGCCGGAAAGGCGTGTGCGGCGGCCGAGGCGGACACGCGCCTGACCCACCCCTCCGCGCTCGCCGCCGCCTGCTCGGGCCTCTATGCGGCGGTGCTCTCGAACCTCGTCTGGCGCGGCGAGACCGATTGGCGTGCGGCGCTCCCCGCACTGCCCGCCACGCCCGCCCATGACCGGCTGCGCCGCGCGCTCGCCGGCCTCGCGCCGGCTCCGGCGCCGCCGCAAGACCCGGGCGGCTGGTGCCTGCACACGCTGCGCCTCGCGCTGTGGGCGCTCGACTCGGGGCTGGGCTACGAGGCCGGCGTCCAGGCCGTGATCCGCACGGGCGGCGACACCGACACGAACGCCTGCGTGGCCGGGGCGCTGCTGGGCGCGCGCTGGGGGCTCCAGGCGATCCCTCAGGACTGGCTGGGCGCCGTGACCGGCGAGGGGCGAAGGCGCCTCGCTGCGGCCGCCGCCCGCCTCGCCGCAGCGGCGGCGGATCAGCAGAAGAAACGCTCCTCCACCACCTTGCCGTCCTGCACGGTGTAGAGGGCGATCTCGGCGAGCTGCATCCGCTGGCCCGTCGCCTTCACGGTCACGTCCACGCGCAGGTGCAGCGCGAACTGGTCCTCGTCCACACAGGCCCCTGCACCTCGAGGGCATGGATTTCGTGCTCCGCCAGCCGCCACCCGGCCTTGCCGCGCACCGCCTCGACGCCATGCACCGGGCGGAGTTCGCCCGCCGCCTCGATGGAGGAGACAGCCTCGTGCCGGAAGGCCTCGCCGGCCCCCATGCTCCCCGCCGCGGGCAGCAGCGCCGTGAAGGCGAGGGCGACCTCGCGCGTGTCCATCATCCCGGGTTCCGCCTCGCAGCCGAGACTGTCGCCGCCCGGCGCGCGGCGGTGTGACGGGATGGCGATGGGTCATGCCAGCGGCCATCGTATGTGACGCATGCGAGGGCGGCGCGGCCGCTGGCATGCCCGTGTCTTGGCACGCCGCCGCCCGCCAACCCGGCGTGCATGATGCGGGCGGCATGTCATCCCGCCCGTATCAGAGAAGCCCGCCCAGGATCTGCCCGCCGGGCAGCGGCCGCGGCGCGCCCGTGGTCTCGGGGAAGCTGATCGGCAGGCCGCGGGCGGTGCGCGCGGCCAGCACGGCGAAGCACTGCGCCTCCAGCGCATCGCCGTTCCAGCCGCAGACCTCCACGGGGCGCACCGGCTCGGGCAGGGCGGCGGAGAGGGCGCGCATCAGCACCGGGTTGCGCCGCCCGCCGCCGGCCACCAGCCATTGCAGGGGCGGTTCGGGGAAGTGACGCGCGGCGATGGCCACGCAGACGGCGGCGAAGGCCACCAGCGTGGCCGCCCCGTCCTGCGGCGAGAGCAGATGCCCGCCCGCCTCGCGCAGGGCGCGGTCGAAATCCAGCCGATCCAGGGATTTCGGCGGGGGCGCGGCCAGGTAGGGGTGCTCCATCAGCCGCCCCAGCACCGCGCCGTCCACCTGCCCCGCGCGGGCGAGGTTGCCGTCCTTGTCGTAGTCCCGCCCGGTGGAGCGCCGCGCCCAGTCGTCCAGCGGCCCGTTCGCCGGCCCCGTGTCGAAGGCCATCATCGCCCCCTCCGGGCCGAGCCAGGTGACGTTCGCCACCCCGCCCAGGTTCAGCACCGCGAGCGGCCGCGGCAGGTTCGCCGCCAGCGCGGCCTGGGCGATGGGCACGAGGGGCGCCCCCTGCCCGCCCGCCGCGACATCGGCCGAGCGGAAGTCGAAGGCGACCGAAAGCCCCGTGGCGCGCGCCAGCGCCCGCGCATCGCCGATCTGCCAGGTGCGCCCGCGCAGCCCCGGCGGGTCGTCCGGGCGACGGGGGCAGTGCAGGATGGTCTGGCCGTGGAAGCCGATCAGCTCCGGCTCGGGCAGACCGGCGCGCGCCGCCTCCTGCCGGATGCGCTCCACCGCCTGGACATGGCGCTCGGTCAGCCGCGCCTCGACATCGCGCAGGAAGGGCTCCTCGCCCTCCAGCCCCGCCGCCATGTCGAGCAGCCGCCGCAGATCGCGCCGGAGCGCGGGCTCATAGGGCAGGGTCAGCGCCGGCCCCAGCGCGCCCACCCGCTCCCCGTCCGTCTCCACCCAGGCCGCGTCCACCCCGTCGAGCGAGGTGCCGCTCATCAGCCCCACGATTCTCAGCATCGGGGGAGTGTGCTACGGCACGCCCCCCACGCCAAACGGAACCCCTTCGACCATGAGTGCCGGCGACTTCCTCGACGTGCTGCGCGAACGCGGCTTCATCCACCAGGTGACGGACGAGGCGGGGCTGAAGGCCCGGCTCGTGAAGGGACCGGTGGCCGGCTACATCGGCTTCGACTGCACCGCCGACAGCCTGCATGTCGGCCACCTCGTGCAGATCATGATGCTGCGCTGGCTCGCGCGCACCGGCAACCGGCCGGTGGTGCTGATGGGCGGCGGCACGACCAAGATCGGCGACCCCTCGGGCCGCGACGAGACGCGCCAGCTCCTCTCCGAGGAGGCGATCGAGGCCAACAAGGCCGGCATCCGCCGCAGCTTCTCGGGCTTCCTCGAGTTCGGCGAGGGGCCGGGCAAGGCCATCATGCTCGACAACGCGGAGTGGCTGGACGAGCTCCGCTACATCCCCTTCCTGCGCGAGGTGGGCCGCCATTTCAGCGTGAACCGCATGCTGACGATGGACAGCGTCCGCCTGCGCCTGGAGCGCGACCAGCCGCTCACCTTCATCGAGTTCAACTACATGCTGCTGCAGAGCTACGACTTCCTGGAGCTGCGCCGCCGCCACGGCGTGGTGCTGCAGATGGGCGGCAGCGACCAGTGGGGCAACATCGTCATGGGGGCGGACCTTATCCGCCGCATGGACGGGGCGGAGGCCTTCGGGATCACCTCGCCGCTCATCACCACCGCCTCGGGCGCGAAGATGGGCAAGACCGCCGCCGGCGCGGTGTGGCTGAACCCCGATCGCCTTGCGCCCTACGACTACTGGCAGTTCTGGCGCAACGCGGAGGATGCGGATGTGGCCCGCTTCCTCGCGCTGTTCACCGACCTGCCCATGGCGGAGATCGCGCGCCTCGGCGCGCTGCGGGGCGCGGAGGTGAACGAGGCGAAGAAGGTGCTGGCCACCGAGGCCACCGCCCTGCTGCACGGCCGCGGCGCGGGCAGGATAGGCGCCCGAAAAACACGAACCCCCCCCGAGGGGGGGGGGGGGGGGAAGGCCCCCCCCCCCCCCCCCTCCCCCCCTC
>JBKBSR010000173.1:0-6874 GCA_046291055.1 Roseococcus sp. | reverse complement strand
GAGCGCGAGCGGCTTGCCCTCGAAGAGCGGCGCGCGGCAGGCGCCGCAGCGCGGCCCTTCGCCGAGCCGCGCCTCCGGCACCCGGTTCACCGCGTCGCAACGGGGGCAGACGAGGTGCATGGTCAGAAGGGCAGCACGCGCGTCGCCGCCACCAGCATGCGCCGGGCCATGTCGGGCGGGGCGGCGGGGCGCACCCCCTCGATCAACGCCTCCGGCCCCACGCCGGCATTGGGCAGGTAGAGGGCGCAGACCTCGGTGCGCACCCCGGCCTGGACCAGGTTCTGGAGCATCTGCGCCGGGGTGGCGTTCATCGGGCGCAGCGGGGCGGCGGCGGGGCCGGGCGGCTCGCGCCGCGCGAGGTCCGCCGCCACGCCGCAAAGCATCACCTCGACCGTGACGCCCTGCTGGCGCATCTGGTTCAGCAGCACGAAGGCCATGCCCTGCACCTGCGGATCGGCCGAGGTGACGAGGGCGAGGACGCGCGGCGGCGCATCGGCCCGCGCGAGGGGGGCGACGGCGAGGCCCGCCGCCAGGGCGAGCGCCGCGAGGGAGCGGGCGATCATGCGCGCACCGCCTTTCCGGCCGTCGCCGTCCGCGCCTCGCGCTGCGGCGCGCGAGAGAACAGTCCCATCACCGCATAGGCGCCCACGGCGCTGCCGATCAGCCCCGCGGCGAAGATGCCCACCACCAGCAGCCAGTCCACCGGCCCGCCGAGATCGGCGAAGCGCGAATGGGTCACCGCCTGCATGACCAGCACGGCGGCCACGCCGCCCGCGAGGCCGACGGCCTCGGCCCAGACGAGGCGGCGCGCCACCACCCCGCGGTCGCGCAGCAGCACGAAGACGAAGGCGAGCGTGGCCGCCGCCGCCAGCAGGATGAGCGGCCAGAGCGTCCAGCCCAGCATCTCCTGGAAGACGGCGAGCAGGGTGGCGATGTCGAGATCCTTCATTGGCCTTTCCTCCCTCTCAGGCGCGGCCGCGCAGCATGGCGAGGTAGGTCGGCTTCAGGCCCACCACCTTCATCATCCAGGTGATCCAGAGCTCCTCCAGCGGCGCGATCACGCCGGGGAAGGAGGGCGTCAGATTGTCCTGGTAGTCGAACTCCACCAGCATGGCCCGCCCCACGCGGGTGATCAGCGGGCAGGAGGTGTAGCCCTCGTAGCGCTCGGCGCTGCTGCGGCCCTCGATGCTGGCGACGAGGTGATCCACCGCCACCGGCACCTGCCACTTCACGCTGGCCGCCGTCTTACCCTTGGGCACGCCGGCGATGTCGCCCACGCAGAACACCTCGGGGAAGACCACATGGCGCAGGGTGGCGCGGTCCACCTCGGCCCAGCCCTCGGCCCGCCAGGGGCCGGTGCGCCAGGCGAGCGGCGAGTTGCGCACCACCGCGGGCGCGCGCATCGGCGGCACGACATTGATGAAGTCGTAGGGCTGCTCGCGCTCGCCCTGCGGCGTGCGGAAGGTGGCGATGCGACGGTCGAGATCGATCCGCGTCAGCACATGCTCGTGGTTCACGCGGATGCCGCGCTCCTGGTAGAGCATCCGCACCTTCTCGGCCACGATGGGCACGGAGAAGAGCACGCGGTTGTGCGCGTGGTAGATCAGCTCCGCGCGCGAGCGGTTGCCCCGGCGGGAGAGCGTGTCCTCGGTCAGGAAGGCGTATTTCAGCGGCGCGCCGGCGCATTTCATCTCGGTGGCCGGGCGGTGGAACACGCCCACGCCGCCGCGATCGGCGAACTGGGACATGGCGCGCCAGGTGGCCTCGGCCTGGGCAGGCCCGGCATAGATGCTGCCCAGCCCGTTCTGGCCGATGCGGCTAACATCCATCCCCTCGATGCCCTCGTAGTGCAGCTCGAGGCCCGGGGCGACGATCAGGAAGTCATAGGCCAGGCGCCGCCCCGCATCGGTGGTGACGGTCTTGGCCACCGGGTCGATCTCGGCCGCCGCCTCCTCGATCAGGTTCAGGCCGGAGGAGAGGTAGTCGCGCGTGGTGGAGAGCACGTAGTCGCGCGGCTTGATCCCGGCGGCGACCAGCGTGAAGCCGGGCTGGTAGAGATGCTCGCGCCGCTTGTCGAGCAGCGTGATCTCCGCCCCCTCCAGCCGCTGCGCGAGGCGGTTGGCGGCCGCGAGCCCGGCCGCGCCCGCGCCGATGATGAGAATCCTCGCCCGCGTCCGCACCGCCGCGCGGGGCGCGCCGCCCGCCCCCAGCACCGCCAGGGCGCCAGCCCCGGCCAGGACACTGCGCCGCCCGAGGGCCGCCCATGATTGCCGCACCGTTTCGCCTCCTCGCCAGGGAGCACGCCTCTCGTTTCGAGAGGGTTATATGCTCTCAGCCTTAGATAAGCGATGCGTTTAATACGGAACGGCCGCCCGCGCAAATGATCCGGATCAAGCCCAGGCCTGTCAGGACAGGAAATCCGCCACCAGCGCGATCTGCGCCGGGTCCATCAGCGCCGGCGCATGGCCGCAGCCCGGGATGACGGCGAGCCGCACCGAGGGGCTTTCGGCCATGCGCGCCGCCGTCTCGGGCAGCAGCAGGTCGGAGTCCTCGCCGCGCAGCACCAGCACGGGGCGCTGGGCCACCGCGGGCCAGAGCGCCCAGAGGTCGAGATCGGCGAGCGGCCCCAGCATCGGCTGCACGATCGCCGGATCGTAGTGCAGGGCGAGGTCTCCGGCCGCGGTGGCGCGGGCGGAGTGCGCGGCCAGATGCCGCCACTCGGCGTCCGAGAGCGGGCCGAAAGGGGCGTGCACCCGGCGCAGATAGGCCTCGAGGGCCTCGAGGCTGCCGAAGCGCTGCGGGATGCCGAGATAGTCGCGGATGCGCTCCAGCGCCGCCACCGGCACGAAGGGGCCGATGTCGTTGATCACGAGGCGGCGCATCCGCGCGCCCGGCGTGGCGCAGAGCCCCATGCCGATCAGCCCGCCCATGGAGGTGCCCACCCAGTCATGCTCGCCCAGCGCCTCCAGCAGCGGCGCGAGCACGGCGAGATAGGTGGGAACGGCGTAGAGCGCCCCATCGGGCAGCCAGGAGGAGTGGCCGCGCCCGGGCATGTCGGGGCAGAGCGCGCGCCGGCCGCGGCGCGCGAGCTCCATGGCCAGCGCGTCGAAGTCGCGCCCGTTGCGCGTCAGCCCATGCACGCAGAGCACGGGCGCGCCCTCGGGCGGGCCCCATTCCGTCCAGCGCAGCAGAACGGGGCCGCCCGGCAGATCGGCGCGGAGCTGCCCCGCGCGCGGGCTCACAGCACGCCCTTCTCGCGCAGCGCGGCGATTTCCGCCTCGCCCATGCCGAGCAGCCCGCCCAGCACCGCCTGCGTGTGCTCGCCCAGCACGGGCGGGGGCGAGCGGTAGTCGGGCGGCGTGGCCGAGAGCTTCACCGGATTGGCGATCACCGAGATCTCGACGCCCGAGCCGTGCGGCATCCTCACCACCATCTCCCGCGCCCGCACATGCGGGTCGGCGAAGACATCCTTGAGGGTGTTGATGGGGCCGCAGCCGATCTTCTCCCGCTCCAGCGCCTCCACCCATTCGGCGGTGGTGCGCGAGCGCATGACGGGCGTGAGCGTCTCCGTCACCAGGTCGCGGTTCTCCACGCGCTTGGCGTTGGTCGTGAAGCGCGGATCCTCGAGCAGATGCGCCACGCCGAAGGCCCGGCAGAAGCGCTCGAAGGTGGGGTCGTTGCCGATGGCGAGGATGATGTAGCCGTCCTTCGTCGGGAACTCCTGGTAGGGGCTGATGTTGGGGTGCTGGTTGCCGAGCCGCGGCGGGTTCTCGCCGGTGGCGAGGTAGTTCATCCCCTGGTTGGCGAGCCAGGCCACATGCGTGTCCAGCATGCCGATGTCGATGTGCTGGCCCTGGCCGGTGGCGTGGCGGTGGTTCAGCGCGGCGAGGATGCCGATGCAGCCGTAGAGGCCGGCGAAGAGGTCGGCCACCGGAACGCCCACCTTCTGCGGGCTGCCCTTGGGCTCGCCCGTCAGGCTCATCACCCCGCCCATGGCCTGGATCAGCGCGTCATAGCCCGGGCGCGGCGCATAGGGGCCGGTCTGGCCGAAGCCGGTGATGGAACAATAGATCAGGCGCGGATGCTTCGCCTTGAGCTGCTCGTAGCCGAGCCCGTATTTCGCCAGCGCGCCGACCTTGAAGTTCTCCACCAGGATGTCGCAGTGCTTGAGCAGCCTGTGGATCACAGCCTGCCCCTCGGGCCGCGCGATGTCGAGCGTGACCGACTGCTTGTTCCGGTTCACGCCGAGGAAATAGGCGCTCTCCCGCGTCTCGGGCCAGTAGGGGGGCGCGAAGCCGCGCGTGTCGTCGCCCGCCTCGGGGCGCTCGATCTTGATCACCTCGGCGCCGAGGTCGCCCAGCATCTGCGTGCAGGTGGGGCCCGCGAGGACGCGGGTGAGGTCGAGGACGCGCAGCCCCTTCAGCGGGCCGGTGGGCGTGGTCATGGCTGGGCTTTCCGTGTATTCCGCCCCGCCGGTATCCGTCAGGCCGCGCGGACCGACAAGACCGCGGGGCGGCCCGGCGGCTTCATCGGGCCACCATCGCGCCGTCGCGCGCCGGTCATGCGCCGCCGCCAGGGCCGGCGCAGCCCCGGCCGGCGCCCGCCATGCCCCTCGCCCGCCGCACCCTGCTCGCCCTGGCCGCGCTGCTGCCCGGGCCGATTCTCGCCCCGCCGCGCGGCGTGGCGCTCATCCTTCCCTTCGCCCCGGGCGGCGCCACCGACATCGCCGCCCGCTTGATCCAGGAGGCCCTCGGCCGGGCGCTCGGCGCCCCTGTGGTCGTGGAGAACCGGCCCGGCGCGCGCGGGGCGGTGGCGACGCGCGAACGCTCCCGCGCCTTCCCCGAGTTGCCGACACTGCACGAAAGCGGGCTCGAGGGCTTCAACGCCGGCTCCTGGACCATGGCGGTGGCGCCCGCGGGCACCCCGGCGCCCGTGGTGATGCGCCTCAACGCCGCCGTCAACGCCGCGCTGGCCGAGCCCGAGCTGGCCCGGCGCCTGGCCGAGATCGGCACCGAGCCGGTCGCCACCAGCACGCCCGAGAGCGCGGCCGCGCATGTCCGCGCCGAGATCGCGCGCTGGCGCGAGGTGGTGCGGGCCGGCAACCTCCGCCTCGAGCGGGGCTGAGCTTTTCGCCCCGCCGCGGCGGGTGTAGGCAGGCGGGGACGGAGGACCGCCCCATGCTCGACACGCCCCACCCCACCCCCGCCGGCGTCACCCTCGACGAGCGCAAGCTCGCCGCCGCCCTGTCCGGCCTGCACTTCATCGGCGGCCGCTATGTGCCGGCCCTCTCCGGCAAGAGCTTCGAAGTGGTGAACCCCGCCACCGGCGAGCCGGTGGCCAAGGCCGCCGAGGGCGACGCGGCGGATGTGGACGCCGCGGTGCGCGACGCGGCCCGCGCGCAGAAGGAGTGGGCGAAGCTGCCGGCCCGCAAGCGCGGCGCGCTGGTGCACCAGTGCGCCGCCCTGCTGAAGGAGCACCAGGAGGAGCTCGCGCGCCTGATCGCGCTCGAGACCGGGAAGGCGCTGCGCACGGAAAGCCGCGTCGAGGCCGGGGTGGTGGCGGACATCTTCGAGTTCTATGGCGGCCTCGGCTCCGAGCTGAAGGGCGAGAGCGTGCCCTTCGCGCCCAACGTGCTGAGTGTGACGGTGCGCGAGCCGCTGGGCGTGGTCGGCGCCATCATCCCCTGGAACGTGCCGATGCTGCTGATGGCGCTGAAGGTCGCCCCCGCGCTGGTGGCCGGCAACACGGTGGTGGTGAAGTCGGCGGAAGAAGCGCCGCTCGCGGTGCTGCGCATCTGCGAGCTGATGAACCGCGTGCTGCCGCCCGGCTGCTTCAACATGCTCTCGGGCTTCGGGCCCGAGTGCGGCGCGCCGCTCGTCGCGCACCCGCTGGTGCGGAAGGTGACCTTCACGGGTTCCGTGGAGACGGGGAAGATCGTGGCCAAGGCGGCGGCCGAGAAGCTCGTGCCCGTCACGCTGGAGCTCGGCGGCAAGTCGCCCATGATCGTCTTCGCCGACTGCGACTTCCCGAAGACCGTGCAGGGGGCGCTCACCTCCATGCGCTTCACCCGCCAGGGGCAGTCCTGCACCGCGGCCTCGCGCATCTATGTCGAGCGGCCGATCTTCGAGCGCTTCGTGGCCGAGATGAAGAAGGCCGTGGACGCGATGGTGATGGGCGACCCGCTGGACGAGAAGACCGACATCGGGACCATCGTCTCGCCCGCCCAGTTCGAGAAGGTGCAGGCCTACATCGCCGAGGGAAAGGCCACCCCCGGGGCGGTGGCGCACGAGTGCAGCGCACTGCCGAAGGACCCCGCGCTGCGGAAGGGGCTGTTCCTGCGGCCGGTGATCTTCACCGGGCTGACCCGGGAGAGCCGCCTGGTGCGCGAGGAGATCTTCGGCCCCGTGACCGTCATCCAGCCCTTCGACGACGCGGAATCCGTGCTGGCCGAGGCCAATGACAGCGACTACGGCCTGGCCGCCAGCCTCTGGACCAACAACCTCAAGGTGGCGCTCGATCTCGCGCACCGGCTGGAGGCGGGGCTGGTGCAGGTGAACCAGAACCTGGTGGTGCAGGCCAACCTGAGCTACGGCGGCGTGAAGTCGAGCGGGCTCGGCAAGGAGGCCTCGCTGGAGGCCATGCTCGAGCACTTCACCCACAAGAAGACCATCATGGTGAACATGGCCTGATACGGGCGGCGGGGGCGCGCCGTCAGGCCGCGCCCGCCGCGAGGCTGCCACCGGATAGGGGGGAGGATGGTGGGCGCACTAGGGCTCGAACCTAGGACCCGCTGATTAAGAGTCAGCTGCTCTACCAACTGAGCTATGCGCCCGCCCGAGGCGGGGGTTCTACCCGGAACGCGCCGCTTGTCCAG
>JBKBSR010000172.1:0-6890 GCA_046291055.1 Roseococcus sp. | reverse complement strand
CTCCCCGCGTCTTTGTCAGACGCACACTGAAAACATCTCCCCCTTTGTGTCGCCGAGCCGCGCCCCTCCGCGCGCCCGCACCCAGGCCTTGAACTCCTCATGCAGCGCGAGGAGCAGCTCCTCGAGCCGCGCGACATCCTCCGGGCGCTGGGGGGTGAAGGGGTCGTTCAGCGCCTTCTCGGGGCCCGCCGTGCGCAGCCGCCGCTCCACCCCGATGCGCCCGATCGCCTCCTGGAAGCCGAAGCCCGCGGAGATCACCCCGATGGAGCCGAGCAGGCTGGCCGGATCGGCCCAGATCTCGTCCGCCGCGCAGGCGATCCAGTAGCCGCCAGAGGCCGCCGCGTCCTCGCAGAAGGCGATGACGGGCGTCTTCTTCTCCTCGGCCAGGGCGCGGATGCGGCCCGCAATCAGCGCCGACTGCACCGGCGAACCCCCGGGCGAGTTGACGGCGAGGAACACCGCCGGCGCGCGCTTCACCGCGAAGGCGCGTTCCAGCAGCGGCGCGACGGCGGCCAGGTTCAGCCCCCCGAAAGGCCCGCCGCGCGGGGCGATCAGCCCCTCCAGCCGGATGATCGGGACCAGCGGCGGCTTCTTCCGGAACGGGTTCCACATTCCCTCAACTTGCCCCTGCCTCGCCGCCGCGCAATCCTGCCCCGCCATGGACAGCCCGCGCGACATCCTGCTCGCCACCCGGCGCATCGCGCTGGTGGGCGCCTCGGCCAGGCCCGACCGCCCCTCCTTCGGCGTGATGCGCTTCCTGCTCGAGCGCGGCTATGACGTGACGCCGGTGAACCCCGCCCTGGCGGGCCAGGAGATCCACGGCCGCCGCGTGGGGGCGCGGCTGGCCGAGGCCGCGCCGCTCGACCTCGTGGACGTGTTCCGCCGCTCCGAGGAGGCCGGCGCGGTGATGGACGAGGCGGTGGCGCTCGGCGCGCGCGCCGTCTGGCTGCAGATCGGCGTGGTGGACGAGGCCGCCGCGGCCCGGGCGCGGGCGAAGGGCGTGGCGGTGGTGATGGACCGCTGCCCCGCCATCGAGTGGCGGGTGCATGGCCTGCCCGAGCGCATCGCGTGACGGGCGCTTCCTGCGAAGGCCGCATCGTGTGACGGCCGCGTGACGGATCGCTAAACTTCTTGAAATCCGCCGCCGTCCGGGCCAAGTCGCGCGTCAGCGGCGGGGCCGATTCCCGCCCGCACGGGATGCTGGAGGAAAGGAGCCCATGACCGAGGAAGAACGCCGGATCATCACCGATTTCGTCACGCGCATGGCTGGCGTGCAGCAGGCAGCCCCGGCGCCCGGTCCCTGGGGCGGGCGCGTGCCGCAGACCGGGGCCGGGCCGGCGCAGCCGCTTCCGCCCATCGACCCCGAGGCGGATGCGCTGATCGGCGAGCTGTTCCAGCGCTATCCCGAAGCGCGCTTCCGCCTCACCCAGACCGCCTTCGTGCAGGAGCACGCGCTGGTCGCCGCCCAGAACCGCATCCAGGAGCTGGAGTGGGAGCTGGAGAACGCCCGGCGCCAGGCCGAGGCGGCGAGCAACCGCGGCTTCTTCGGCTTCGGCGGTTCGCGCCCCGCGCCCATGCCGCCCCGCCCCGCGCCGCTGCAGCCTCCGGGCGGCCCGCTGCCGGCCGGCCGCCAGGGGCCTGGCTTCCTCGCCACCGCGGCGATGACCGCGGCCGGCGTGGCGGGCGGCATCATCCTCGGCAACATGCTGATGAACGCCTTCGCGGGCGGCGGCGCGGCCCAGGCGGCCACCGGCGGCGGCGCCTTCGGCCAGGAGGCGGTGCCCGCCTCCTCGCCCTGGACCGATCCGGGCGCGGCGGCGCAGCCCTCCGGCTGGGGCGGGGCGGACGCCTCGGGCGGCTATGACGCCGGCGAGGACGCCTCGGGCGGCTATGACGACGCCGGCGGCGGCTACGACGACGAGTTCTGATCCCCTCTCGCGGGATCGGCGGGAAAGGGCGGCCCCGGCCGCCCTTTTCTTTTGCCGGGCGCTGGGCGAATCACCCGCCATGCGCGTGCCCGACCTCGACCTCGACCTGCTGCGCGGCTTCGTCACGGTGGCCGAGCGCGGCGGCTTCACGGCGGCGGGCCAGGCGCTGGGCCTCACCCAGTCCGCCGTCAGCCTCAAGGTGAAGCGGCTCGAAGAGCTGCTGGGCAAGCCCGTCTTCCGTCGCGGTGCGAAGGGCGTGGCGCTGACCGCCGAGGGCGAGATGCTGCTCGCCTATGCGCGCCGCATGCTGGCGCTGAACGAGGAGGCGGTGCGCCGCTTCGTCAGCCCGCCCGTGGAGGGGCGGCTGCGCCTGGGCGTCGCGGACCATTTCGTGCCCCGCCACCTGGCGCCCGCCCTGGCGCGCCTCGCCCGCACCTGGCCGGCGCTGCGGCTGGAGGTGCAGGTGGGCCGCTCGCACGAGCTGCGTGCGGCCCTGGCGCGCGAGGAGCTCGACCTCGTGCTCGGCAAGCGGCGCGACGGCGAGACGGAGGGGCGGGTGATCTTCACCGAGGCGGTGGTGTGGGCAGCCGCCCCGGGCTTCGCCCCGCCGCAGGGGCGGCCGCTGCCGCTCGCCATGCTGCCGCAGGGCTGCCTGTTCCGCGAGCGGGCGTTGACGGCCCTCGCCCGCGCGGGCATCGCGGCGGAGGTGGTCTGCACCTCGCCCAGCCTGCAGGGCATCGCCGCGGCGGCCGAGGCGGGGCTCGCCGCCACCGTGATGGGCCGGCGCGGCCTGCCCGAAGGGCTGGTGGAGCTGGAGGGGCTGCCGCCGCTCGGCGTCGCGGAGATGTGCCTGTTCGGCGACGCCGCCGGGCGCTCCCCGGTGGTGGAGCCGCTGCTCGCCTGGCTGCGGGCCGCGGCCTGAGCGCCCGGGCCCGCCGCGCGGGGAGGCCCGGCATGGACAGGCGGGGCGGCGTCGGGCTCCCCTGGCCCTCGTGATCCGCCGCATGCTGACCGCCGCCCTCGCCCTCCTCCTCCTCGCCCTGATCGGCGCCGCCTGGTGGCTGTACACCCCCGATGCGCCGCGGGCGGCGCTGGAGGCGCGCTGGGCCGCCCCGCCCTCGCGCTTCGTCGAGGCCGCGGGGCTGCGGCTGCATGTGCGGGACACCGGTCCGCGCGAGGCCCCGGCCGTCCTGTTCCTGCACGGCTTCGGCAGTTCCCTCCACACATGGGATGAGGTGGCCGCCGCGCTGGAGGACGGGTTCCGCGTGATCCGGCTCGACCTGCCCGGCTTCGGCCTCACCGGCCCCGACCCCGCGGGCGACTATTCCGACAGCCGCGCCGGCGCGGTGCTGGCGGCGCTGCTCGACGCGCTGGGCGTGGGGCGCGCGCATGTGGTGGGCAGCTCCATGGGCGGGCGCATCGCCTGGCGCTTCGCGGCGGAGCATCCGGAGCGGGTGGCGCGCCTGGTGCTGATGGCCCCGGACGGCTTCGCCTCGCCGGGCCTCGACTACGGGAAGCCGGCCCGCATCGGCCCGCTCATGCGGCTGCTGCCCTTCACGCTGCCGCGCGCCCTGGTGAAAGCCGGAATGGCCCCGGCCTATGCCGACCCCGCCGCGCTGAGCGAGGCCCGGGTGGAGCGTTACCACGCCATGCTGGTCGCCCCGGGCGTGCGGCGCGCGATCCTGGCCCGGATGCGCCAGCACATCCTCGTCCCGCCCGAACCCTTCCTCGCGCGCATCGCCGCCCCCACCCTGCTGCTCTGGGGCGAAAAGGACGCGATGGTGCCGGCCGCCCACGCGGCGGACTACCTCCGCGTGCTGCCCGATGCGCGCAGCGTGGTGCTCCCCGGCATCGGCCATGTGCCGATGGAGGAGGCGCCGGGGGCGACGGCGCGGGCGATCCGCGCCTTCCTCATACCAGCGGCCGCTCCCATTGACTTGTGATACGGTCAGCGCGGCCGCTGGTATCCCTGTATTCCGGCACGCCGCCGCCCACCAACCCGGCGTGCGCGACAGGTCCGGCCATTCGGCCGGCCGTATCAATCCACCGTGATGCCGCCGCGCTGCACCACCTCGCGCCAGCGGGCGATCTCGCGCTCCTGGAAGGCGGCGAACTCGGCGGGGCGGCTGGCCACCACGTCGAAGCCGAGCTCGACGAGGCGCGTCTCGATGGCGGGGCTGCGCAGGGCCGCGGTCAGCGCGGCGTGGATGCGCTCCACCAGCGGCTCGGCCATGCCCGGCGGGCCGCCATAGGCCTGCCAGGAATAGACGACGAAATCCCCGAGCCCCGCCTCGGCCGCGGTGGGCACATCGGGCAGCATGGGCACGCGGGCCTCGCTGGTGATCATCAGCGGCCGCAGCCTCCCCGCCTGGATGTGCGGCAGCACCGCGCCGAGATTCTGGAAGGAGAGCTGCGTGGTGCCGGCCACCGCGCTGGTCATCGCCGGCCCGCCGCCGGAATAGGGGATGTGCGTGATGTCCGTGCCGGTGCGCAGCTTGAACATCTCCATGGTGAGATGGTCGGAGGAGCCGGCGCCGGAGGTGCTGTAGCTCGCCTGCCGCCCCGGCGCCCTGAGCCAGGCGAGCAGCCCCGCGAGGTCCGTCGCCGGGACCGAGGGCGGGTGCACCACCAGCACATTGGGCGTGCGCACCGTCTGCATGAGGCGGGTGAGCTGGCGCACCGGGTCGTAGTCGAGGTTGGGCCGCAGCGCCACGTTGATCGCCCAGGTGCTGATCGGCGCGTGCATCAGCGTGTAGCCGTCGGGCGCCGAGCGGATGACGTGGCGCGCGCCGATGCCCCCCGTCGCGCCCGGCCGGTTCTCCACCACGAAGGGGCGGCCGAAGGCCTGCTGCATGTGCTGCGCTGTCAGCCGCCCGATGATGTCGGAGGGGCCGCCGGTGGCGAAGGGCACGATGATGGTGACGCCGCGGCTCGGCCAGTCGCTCTGGGCGCGGGCGGCGGCGACGAGGGCGGGCGCGGCGAGCGCGCCGCCCAGAAGGGCGCGACGGTGCATGGGCGTTTCCTCCGGAGCGGAGTGTGCGGGCTTCCGTCCCGCCTGTCAGCCCCGTTTCCGCTCAGCGCGGATCGCGCAGCGCAGCGCGGGCGAGCGCCACCCCGCCAGCGAGCGCGAGCAGCGCCAGCGCCACCGGCAGCCCGAAGCCGGGCAGGCCGTCGAGCAGCAGCCCCGCGACCGGCGCGCCGGCCGCCCCGCCCAGCAGATAGGCGGTGTTCAGCCCCGCCATGCCGAGCGCCCGCGCCGGCCCCGCGAAGCGCTGCACCGCGCGGACCATGCCGAGCGTGTAGATCGCCCCCGCCGCCCCGCCCCAGACCGCCAGCACCGGCCAGACGCCGAGGCCGGGCGCGAGCAGCGGCCAGAGCAGCGACGCCCCCGCCACCGCCAGCGCGCAGCCCAGCAGGGCGCGGTGCGTGCCCAGCCGATCCGCCACCCAGCCCACCGGATACTGCGCCAGCACGTTCCCGAAGCCCGAGGCGATGACGATGCCCGCCGCCGCCGCCGCCGTCATGCCGAGCGCCAGCCCCTGCACCGGAAAGACCGCGCCCGCCGCCGCCTCCAGCGCGCCGCACAGCGCCGCCGCCCCGGCGGGCGCGGCCATCACCCACAGCACGGGCCGCGCGCGCTCCAGCGTCAGGCGCATCCGGCGCGGCATGGCGCCCGGCGGGTCGCGCAGCGGCAGGCCGAGCAGAACGCCGCATGCGAGAATGGCCGCGGAGGCGAAGAAGGCCCCCTGCGTCACGCCGGTGATCAGCAGGATGGCCGGCCCGCCGCCGATCGCGGCGGAGACGAAGGTCTGATAGAGGCCGAGCGCCCTGCCCTCCTGCCCCTCCGGCGCCATGGCCGCGGCGATGGCGTCGCTCGTCGTCCAGGTGAGGCAGGAGCCGACGCCCAGCATCGCCCCGCAGAGGAACCACAGCGGCAGCGGCGGCCCGAAGCCGAGGCCGAGCAGCCCCAGGATGCCGAGGCCGGCGGCCAGCCGGTGCAGGGCGAAGGCCCCGCCCGCCGCTTGCGCGAGCCAGGGGGTGAGCGGCGCCGAGGCCAGCGCCGTCCCCCAGACCACGGCGGCATAGAGGCCGACCAGCGCGGGCGAGGCGCCCCGTTCGGTCAGCAGGATGGCGGCGAGGGGCGTGGTCATCCACACGCCCGCGAAGGCGCAGGTGGCCGCGCCGAGGAACAGCGCGAAGGAGGTGCGACGCGCGCGCGGCGCGGCCAGTGTGGTGGCGGACATGGTCTCTCGGGCATTCCCGGCCCTGGTGGCGGGGGCTGCCCCCTCGATCGGTGGCGGAAGGGGGGAGGGCGGCGTCGTCAGCCGCGTTTCGGCCCGCCGGGATCGGGCGCGATCCGGGCCGGGGGCAGGGCGCTGAACAGCAGGCGCGCCCGCGGCGCGCCGACTTTCCGCCCATGTTTCCGAAGGCCCGTGACCATGGCTCCAGGCTGGCGAGGCGCGCGGCGGAAGTCAAACCAGGGCTGGGTTGCGGGCCGCGCATGACGCGGGCATCGTCCGCGCCATGCTGCGCTCCATCCTCCTCGCGCTCGACGACACGCCCGGCGCGCTCGCGGCGCGCGACCTCGCCTTCGCCCTCGCGCGGGAGACCGGCGCGGCGCTGACCGCCGCCATCGTGCTCGACGCGCCCCATACGCGCGACCTGGCCGAGCCGGTGCCGCTCGGCGCCGGCGCCTTCGCCACCCACCGCAACGCGAAGCTCGCCCAGGCCGTGGAGCAGGAGGCGGAGCAGGTGCTCGCCGCCGCCCGCGCCGCCGGGCAGGATCTGCGCTTCGAGGTGGTGCGCCGCGAGGAAGCCCCCGAGGAGGCGCTGCTCGCCGAGGGCGCGCGGCACGACCTGATCGTGATCGGGCGCGACAGCACGCTCGGCCGCGAGGCCTGCGAGGACGGGCTTTCCCCCTGCATCGAGGCGCTGATCGCCGATGGCGTGCGCCCGCTGCTG
>JBKBSR010000536.1:0-1500 GCA_046291055.1 Roseococcus sp. | reverse complement strand
CCCGTGCCGCGCGCCCGGCGCCTCCACCGCGCCCGATCTGCTGGAGCCGCCGCGCGCCCGCGCGGGGCGCATGCCGGGCTTCGAGGCCGCCCCGGCCGCCGCCCCCGCCGCGCCGCCGCGCAGCGACGGCCAGGTGATCCCCACCCCCTCCGGCCCCGTCGTCACCACCGGCGGCGCGGGCCGGGTGCAGAGCACCCTCTCCCCGCAGGGCAGCGGGCTGGCGATCCAGGACGGGGGCGGCGTCACCCTGCTCGCCCCCGGCCAGCCGCCGCGCCAGGCGCCCAGCCCGCGCTGAGCCCATGCGGATCCTCTACTTCGCCTGGCTGCGCGAGCGCCTCGGCCGCGCCGAGGAGGAGGTGGCGCTGCCCCCCGGCGTCGCCACTGTGGGCGCGCTGATGGCCCATCTCGCCACGCTCAGCCCGGCCCATGCCGAGGCGCTGGCTCCCGGAAAGGGGGTGCGCTGCGCCGTGAACCTCGACTTCGCCGGGCCCGAGCACCCGGTGGCGGAGGGCGACGAGGTGGCCTTCTTCCCCCCAGTCACCGGCGGCTGAGCATGCCGACCATCCGCGTCCAGGAAGCCCCTTTCGACGTGGCGGCCGAGATGGCGGCGCTGACCGCGGGGCGGGCGGATATCGGCGCGCTGGCCTCCTTCACCGGCATCTGCCGGGTGGATGACGGGCTGGCCGCCATGGTGCTGGAGCACTACCCGGCGATGACCGAGCGCGCGCTGGCGCGCATCGCGGACCAGGCCATGGCCCGCTGGCCGCTGACCGGCTGTACGGTGATCCACCGCGTCGGCCGCCTCACGCCCGGCGAGCCCATCGTGCTGGTGCTGACCGCCAGCGCCCATCGCCAGGCGGCGCTGGAGGCCTGCGCCTTCCTGATGGACTGGCTCAAGACCAAGGCCCCCTTCTGGAAGCGCGAGGAGCCGCGCGATGGCCCGCCGCGCTGGGTCGAGGCGCGCGACTCCGACGAGGACGCGGCGGCCCGGTGGACCAGCCCCGCGGGCTGAGCGCCCCGGCCGCCATCGCGGGCGGCGCGCTGCCGCTGCTCTGGCCGGCCCTGGCGAACGGCTACCCCATCCTGTTCACCGACACGGGCGCCTTCCTGGCGCAGACCGTCGTGCCGCTGATGATCTGGGACAAGCCCTGGATCTATGGCCCCTTCGCCTGGCTGTTCCACCAGCACCTCACGCTCTGGGGCACGGCGGCGGCGCAGGCGCTGATCCTGTCGCATCTGCTCTGGCTGCTGGCGCGCGCCCTGGGCCGCGCCACGCCGGGGCGGCATCTGCTGCTCTGCGCCGGGCTCGGGCTGTTCACCACCCTGCCCTGGTCCGTCTCGCTCATCATGCCCGATGCGCTCACGCCGGCGGCCATCCTGGCCACCGCGCTGCTGGCCTGGGGCTGGGAGGGGCTGGGCCGGGGGGGGGGGGGGGGGGTGTTTCCCCCTCCCCCCATGGTGGTAGACCCCCCCCCCCCCCCACCCCCCATCCTTCTCTCC
>JBKBSR010000171.1:0-6931 GCA_046291055.1 Roseococcus sp. | reverse complement strand
GGCTCGATCGCCGCCCACTGCACGTCGCTCAGCCAGAACAGGCGCGACACCGTCCATCCCCCGCCGTTTGGCAGGGTGAATCACCGCGACGCACCTACGTCAATTGGGTACAGACCCTAGGAGGCGGCCGGGCGTTCACGCCCCGCGCCCGCCTCTCGCGCGGGGCTTCGCGCGGCCGAAGCCTGGCCTGCGAGGCCGGGCCCGCTCCGACACGGGCGCTTGCCCGGGGCCGCTTTTCTTGCCCCGTGGGACGGACAGCATGACATGCCGGGCGCGATCAGTCCCGCCGGCCAGCCGCGCCCCACAAGATCAGTCGCTTGGCCGGAAACACCCAGATGATCCCGGCCGTCACATAGTAAAGAAGCTGCACCGCCCAATGGCGCTGCACGAAAAAATCCCCGATCGTCACCACCAGGACGATGTAGGCGATAAATCCGACTGCGCCGATCAGGAACGCAAGGGTGGTTCTCGACATGTTCCGTGCCTGATTCCTGGACGAAAGGGGCGGAAGCCGGGGTTCGGCTTGCGGGATATTGGCGCACGGGCCTAGGATGAAAGAGAGCGGGAAGCGGCGCGCGGCGCGCCGACGCCCCGAGCCAGCGAAGAAAGCCGTGACCCCAGCCGAACTCAAGTCCCACATCCGGGGCATCCCGGATTTCCCGAAGCCCGGGATCCTGTTCTACGACATCTCCACGCTGCTGCGGCACGGGCCGGCCTGGAAGGCGGCCATGGGGCTGATGGCCGCGCGCGTCGCGCCCTACAAGCCCCATGTGCTGGCGGGCATCGAAAGCCGGGGCTTCCTGCTGGCCGCGCCGCTCGCCCTCGAACTGGGCCTCGGCTTCATCATGTTGCGCAAGCCGCGCAAGCTGCCCGGCGCCACCATCGGCCTCGACTATGCGCTCGAATACGGCACCGACCGGATCGAGATGCAGGCCGATGCGGTGGAGCCGGGCCAGCGGGTCGTCCTGCTCGATGACCTGCTGGCGACGGGGGGCACCATGGCCGCGGGGGTCCGCCTGCTGCGCGCCGCGCGCGCCGAGGTGCCCGCGGTCGCGGCGATGATCGAGCTCACCTTCCTCAAGGGAAGGAGCCGCCTCGATGTCCCCGTCGAAACCCTCGTCGCCTACGACGCGTGAGCCGGCCCGGCCGGCCTTTCCCATGCCGCGTCTCAGGCGTGACCGGGGCGGCAACGCCCTGCTGGAGGGCTGCGACGGCGCCATCGCGGCCGCCGGCCTCGATGGCGTGCTGGCGCTCGCCATCGCCTCCGCCCCCACCGGCATCACGGTGGCGGATCCCTCGCTGCCCGACTGCCCGCTCGTCTTCTGCAACCCGGCCTTCAGCCGCATCACCGGCTACGCGGCGGAGGAGGTGCTGGGCCGCAACTGCCGCTTCCTCCAGGGCCCGGGCACGGAGAAATCCGTGGTGCGCCAGATCCGCCGCGCCATCGCCGAGCAGAAGCCCCTCACCGTCGAGTTCACCAACCACCGCAAGGACGGCCGGCGCTTCACCAACGAGCTGCGCCTCGCCCCCGTCTTCGACCCCGAGGGGCGACTCATCGCCTATGTCGGCATCCAGCACGACGTGACCGCCCGCAAGCGCGCCGAGCGCGAGGCGGAGAAGGCCCGCCGCGCCGCCGAGCGCGCCAACAAGGAAAAGAGCGACTTCCTCGCCTTCACGAGCCACGAGGTGCGCACGCCGCTGCACGGGGTGATGGGCACCCTCTCGCTGCTTCTCGACACGCCGCTGGACGCCGAGCAGCGCGCCTATGCCGAGACCGCGCGGCGCTGCGGCGCCACCCTGCTGCACACGGTGAACGAGCTGCTCGACCTCTCGAAGATCGAGGCCGGCAAGCTCGACATCCACCCCGCCCCCTTCCGTCTCGCCGATGTGGTGAAGGACGTGCTCGACCTGCTGGCCCCGGCCGCGGCGGAGAAGGGGATAGAGCTCTCCGCGAGCCTCGACCACCTGCTGCCGGCCGAGCTGATCGGGGATGCGACGCGCATCCGCCAGGTGCTGCTGAACCTCGCGGACAACGCGGTGAAGTTCACCCATCGCGGCTCGGTGGAAATCCGCCTGGCCGCGCTGCCCGACGGGCATGTGGGCTTCGCCGTGACCGACACGGGCATCGGCATCCCGCCCAGGCTGCGCGCCAAGCTCTTCACCCGCTTCACCCAGGCCGAGGCGGGGGCGGAGCAGTCGGGCTCGGGGCTCGGGCTGGCCATCTGCAAGCGGCTGGTGGCGCTGATGGGCGGGCAGATCGCGGTGGACAGCACGCCGGGCCGCGGCAGCACCTTCTTCTTCGACCTGCCCCTGCCGCCCGTGCCCGAATCCGGCGCGCCGCCCACCCGGCTCGCCCCGCGCGCCGAGCTGCTGCCGCCGCCGGCGCTGGCGCATGGCCGCATCCTGCTGGCCGAGGACGGCAAGGCGAACCAGCTCGTCGCCGCCGCCATCCTCCGCAAGGCAGGCTACACGGTGGAGCTGGCGCGCGACGGCGCCGAAGCCGTGGCCGCCGCCGAATCGGGCGACTACGACCTGATCCTGATGGACCTGCGCATGCCGCTGATGGACGGCTACGCCGCCACGCGCGCCATCCGGCAGATCCGCGGGCCGCGCGGGCGCGTGCCCATCATCGCCATGACCGCGAGCGTCATGCCCGGCGACGCCGAGCGCTGCCTGGAGGCGGGCATGGACGGCCACCTCGCCAAGCCGCTCGACCGGCTGGAGCTGCTGCGCGCCGTCGAGAAGGTGCTCGACAGCCGCCCGCGCCGCCCCCGCGCCCCCGCACCCCAGCCCGAGCCCGGGCTGCAGCCCCCCCTGCTCGACCGCGAGACGCTGGAGGAGCTGCGCGCCGCCGTGGGCCCGGGCCGGCTGCCGCGCCTGATCAGCGTCTTCGCCGCCGAGACGAAGGAGCGGGTGCGCCGCATGCACGGCCTGACCGACCCCGCACGGATCGAGGAGGAGGCGCACAGCCTCAAGGCCTCGGCCGCCACCTTCGGCGCCATCGCGCTGCGGGAGGCGGCGAGCCGGCTGGAGGCGGCCTGCCGCGCCGGCGAGGAGGCCGCCTGGCGCGACATCCTCGACGAGCTGCCCGGCCTCGCCGAGCGCAGCATCGCCGCCTTCCCCCAGCCCCGCGGCGAGCGCCGCGGCGAGGGCGCGGAGGGCGAGGGCGGCGAGGACTGACACGCGCGGCATGACATGCCGGCCCGTCTCGCGCGCGGGCTTGGCGCCACCCGAGGCGGCAGGCCGCGTCGGGGCGCGGTGTGGCGGCTGCGCGCCGAAACGAGGGCATGCCGGTGGCCCTGCCGCCTTCGCGCGGGTCGGGAAGGCGGCCGCTGTCATGAAACGCCCCATCCCGCGCTGGATTCGCGCCTCTCGCCCGCGCTATTCCTGAGGCCGGCCGCCTTGGGGAAGGCGGCCGCGAGATGGGGAATGGGGCGATGGACCGGCGGGGGGTGCTGGGCCTGATCTCATTGACGACGCTGGCCGGCTGCTCGAGCACGCGTCTGGCCGCACCGGCGCGCCCGGGAGTGCCCGGCTACGGGCCGGAGGAGGATCTCTCCTGCGTGCCCTATGCGCGCATGCGCTCGGGCATCCAGTTGCGCGGCGACGCCTGGGAATGGTGGGAGGCGGCCGCCGGCCGCTACCCGCGCGCGCGCCGGCCGCAGCCGGGCAGCGTGATCGTGCTCGCCCGCACGCGGCGCCTGCCGCAGGGGCATGTCGCGGTGGTCAGCCGCGTGGTGGGGCCGCGCGAAATCCGGGTGGACCACGCGAACTGGGCCTCCGGCGGCGCGCGCGGGCGCGTGGCGCGCGACCAGCCGGTGCTCGACGTCTCGCCGCGCAACGACTGGTCGCTGGTGCGGGTCTGGTATCCGCGGATCAACGATTTCGGCAACACGGTCTTCGCCGCGCACGGCTTCGTGCTGCCGCGTATGGACCTCGCCTCGCGGTGACGCCGCTGGAGGCGATCGCCGCCCGGCGCGATGCCTTCCTGCGCGCGGGCCGGCTCGCTGTCCGCGACCTTGCCGATCTCCTCCGCGCGGCCCGCGAGGCGGAGGATCATCACGCCGTCATCCTGGTGCTGCGGCACGCCGGGGAGTTGGCCGAGGCCATGGGCCGCCCCCTGCCGCGCGGCGTGCTGCTCCTCGCCGTGCGGGCGCTGCTCGCCGCCGGCGAGGTCGGCGCGGCGCGGGAATGGCACCGGCGCGGCCTGGCCGCGCATCCGGATTTCCCCGCCTGGGCGGAGTTGGCACAGCCTGGGCCGGAACCCTGGCGGGCCGCCATCCGCAAGTTCCGCGGCCTCGCCGGGCCGGAGGGGCTGCCCCAGGCCCGGGCGCTTCTCGAGGAGTGGCTCCGCGCCCCCCGGCCCGACTGGGTCGCCATCGCCCTTGCCGCCGACGCGCTCGGCGATGCGCTGGCGGTGCTGCGGGCGGAAGAGGCGCTGGGCATGGCGCTGCACGAGTCCATTCCGCCCGGGCTGCCGCACGGCCTGCCGCGCGCGGGTTTTCGCGCCCGCATGCGCCTGCGGCTGCACGGGGAGGCGCTGGCCCTGGCTGGGCTGATCTGCGCGGCCCCGCCCGAAGCCGCGGGCCAGGCGGCGGGCGAGGCCGCGAATCCCTGGCGCCGGCTGCGGCTGCGGGCGCAGCTCGCCCAGGGGGCGGCGGAGGCGGCGCTGCCAGAGGCGCTCGCGCTCCTCGAGGGGGGCGAGGCGGCCGCCCTGCCGCTCGTGACGGACGCGCTGCTCGCGCTCGAGGAGACCGAGCGCCTGGCCGCCCTGCTCGATGCGCTGGAGGAGCGCTGGCCGGCCGAGGAGCGGATGCGGCTGCTCGAGGCGCGGCTGCGACGCGCCGCCCATGCCGGGAACCTGGGCGAGACGGTCGCCCTGCTGCGGCGGGCGGAGGCGGAACCGGGGGCCGAGGGACGCCTGCTGCCGCTCAGGATCGCGGCCAGCCGCCGCCTCGGGGATCTGCCCGCCCTGCAGGCCCTGGCCGAACGCCTCGAGGCCGAGCGCACGGTGCCCGAACGGCGCGCCGAGTGGCTCATGGCGGGCCCGAGGCTGATCGGCGCGCTGCACGGGCTCAGCCTCGACTGGGCGCGGATCGAGGAGCTCGCGCGCTGGCTGGCGGCGCAGCCCGATTTGCCGGAGGCCGGCGCCGCCGTGCTGGCGCATGTGATGGGCGAGGCCGGCCTGGCCGGGGAGAGTCTCGCGCTGCTCCGGCGCGCGCTGTCGCTGCACCCGCGCTCCCCCGGCCTGTGGGGGGCGCTCGTCCGCCATCACCTGCTGCGCGGAGAGCTGCGGGAGGCGGCCGAGGCGAAGGCGGCGCTGTGCCGCGAGGCCCCGGAGCGGTTGCGCCCGCACCTCGTCGCGCGGATCGATCCCCGCGCCTGGGATCGAGGCGATGTCGTGAGCGTGCTGCGCCTCGCGGCCGAGGACGGGGCGAACGGCCGGGCCCTCGCCATGCTGACCTGCTGCACGGCGCTGCGGGCGGGGGAGGCGGAGGCCATCCTGCGGGAATATCCGCTGCCGCCGCATCTCGCCGCCCAACTCACCCTGCTCGGCCAGCGCGCAGCCGACATGGGGCGGCTCGAGCGGGCGGTGCTCTCGCCCCTTCCCTTTTCCGCCTTCGAGGAGAGCCTCGCGCGCAGCCGCGCGCGGCTCGCGCCCTTGCTGGAGCGCCTCGCCGCGGAGGGCGCGCCCGGGCCCGGCGGCCTGCGCGCGGGGCTGGAGGGGCTAGAACACCTCGCGGCCCGGCCCGGGGCCCTGCTGCACACCGCGGAGTCCTATGCGGAGGCGCTGGGCCTCGCGCGCTTCCTGATCGAGCGCATCCGCGCACGCATCCCCAGCTCGGTGCTGCGCCTGGGCGATGGCGAGGGGCTCTTCCTGCCCTGTGCGGTCGAAGGCCTGGGCGATCTCTCGGCCGCGCAGGAGCTGCTGCGCAAGACCTGGTGGGGCGCGCGCCAACCCGCGCCCGAGGCCTTCGCCGCCATGGTGCGCGACCATGAGGCGGCGGTGGCGGCCGCGGATGTGGTGGGCGCCATGCCGCTGTGGCGGCTGCTCAACACCTTCCCGGAGAAGGGGCCGCCGGTCGGCAACTGGCAGGGCATCCTCAACGCGATCGGGCATGCGGCGCGGCGGCTCCGCCCGGAGGCGATCGTCACCTCGGCGCATCTGCACCACGATCTGCGGCAGTGGAACCTCTGGCGCGAGATCCTCGGCGAGGTGGAGGAGGCGAGCTGGATCTGCTGCCACGATCTCGGCCCGCTGCTGCACGAGCAATGGGGGGTGCGCACGCGCATCGGCCTGCGGATTCCCGGCGAGGCGCGCTATTTCGGCAGCACCGGCCGCTACGCGCGCGGCGAGGCGCCGGAGGAGACCCTGGCCGACCGGCACGAGGCGGTGCGCGCCGCGCTGGCGCCCCGGCCGGGCGAGCTGTGGCTGGTCGCGGCCGGCTTCCTCGGAAAAATCTACTGCGACGACATCCGCCGCCGGGGCGGCATCGCGCTCGACATCGGCAGCCTCGCCGACTACTGGCTCGGTTTCGCCACGCGCAGGTACGGGCTGGCGCATGGCGTCTCCACCACCCTGACCAACACGCTGGTGACCGGCGCCCCGATCACCCCGCCGCGCGACGAACGGGCGCGCATGCTCGGCCCCGCGGGGCCGGTGCGCTCCACCCGCAGCGGCCGCTGGAACATCGGCGGAGCGGCGCCGCCGGCCGAGCGGCGGATGTTCCTGCAGGTGATCGGCCACCCCCGCTGCGCCTCCGGCTTCATGGCGAGCGTGTTCAACCGGCACGGGCTGGAGATCGGCCACGAGCGCCTGCTGCGCGACGGCATCTCGAGCTGGATGAACGTGGTGCGCGACGCGCAGGCGCCCTACGGCGACAACGGCGCCTTCGGGCTGCGCTACGACCACACGGTGATCCACGCGCGC
>JBKBSR010000535.1:0-1502 GCA_046291055.1 Roseococcus sp. | reverse complement strand
CCGCCGCCGCCGAGGCTGCCGCGCCGCTTGCCGCCGTGAGGGCCGGCGCCCTCCTCGGCGCCGAGAGCGCCCCGAGCCCGGCCGAGCGCGACGCCGCCGCGCGCCGCCGCGGGGGCGCGCTGCTCGATGCGCTGGCGGAGTTGCAGCGCGGGCTGCTGGGGGGCGGCGCGCGGCGCGCAGCCCTCGGCCGGCTCGCCGCGCTCGCCGAGGGCGAATCGGGCGCCGACCCCGCCCTGCGCGAGATCCTCGGCCAGATTTCCCTCCGTGCGCGGGTGGAGCTGGCGCGACGCGGCGAGGAGTCGGCGCGCTGACAGAGCCCGGCGCGGGCCAAACCCGAAGCAAGGTCATCCACTTGTCGTGAACGCCCCCCTTGTTGGCGGCGGCGCTCTCCCCTAGACAGCGGCCAGCCCTTGGCACCGCGGCTGACGCCGGGTCGGCCGCACGACAAGGGGAGGCAAACGCTCATGGTCGTGACCCTGCCGCCGGACTATCGTCCCTCCGAGGACGAGGAGTTCATGAACGCGTTGCAGCGGGAGTATTTCCGCCAGAAGCTGCTGCGCTGGAGACACGAACTGCTGCGGGAGGCGGGTGTGACGCTCAACTCCCTCTCCGCCGGGGGCATCGCCGAGCCTGACCTGACCGACCGCGCCAGCGTCGAGACGGATCGCGCCCTCGAGCTGCGCACCCGCGACCGCGCGCGCAAGCTCATCGCCAAGATAGACCAGGCGCTGGAGCGCATCGAGAACGGCACCTACGGCTATTGCGAGGAGACGGGCGAGCCCATCGGCCTGCGCCGGCTGGAGGCGCGGCCAATCGCCACCCTCTCCATCGAGGCGCAGGAGCGCCACGAGCGCATGGAGAAGGTCCACCGCGACGACTGAGCCTCAGGGGTCGGCGAAGCGCGGCGGCGGGTCGTCCAGTTCGGGTGGCGGCCGGGCGTCGTGGTCGCGGGCCAGGAGGCCCGCGTCGTTCTCCGTGACACGCCCCACCCGCGGGGAGACGGGCCAGAAAGCCAGCAGCGCATCCTCCGCCGGGCGCAGCAGGGAGAGCAGCGCCGCTTCGTCCTCTCCCGTCAGCCAGGGATCCCAGGCCTCGGGCGGGAGGATCACGGGCATGCGCGCGTGCAGCAGCGCCTGGCGGCCCGCCGCGCCGGTGGTGATGATGGTGAAGCTGCGCAGCCAGCTTCCGTCGGGCTGCCGCCAGCCCTCCCACAGCCCCGCGCAGGCCATGGGCGCGCCCGAGCGCAGGGCGCAGGCGTAGGGCTGCTTGCGCGCGCCCTCGGCACGCCATTCGTAGAAGCCGTCCATGGGCACGAGGCAGCGGCGCTTGCGGAAGGCCTCGCGGAAGGAGGGCTTCACCGCCACCGAATCGTCGCGCGCGTTCATCAGCCGCGCCGCGCCCGAGCCGTCCTTCGCCCAGCGGGGCACGAGGCCCCAGTGCAGCAGGTCGAGGTGGCGCGCGCCGGTCTCGGGGTGGCGGCGCAGCACGAGGGAATCCTGGGT
>JBKBSR010000534.1:0-1504 GCA_046291055.1 Roseococcus sp. | reverse complement strand
CGAGATGCGCCCAGCGCTTGCCCTGCACGAAGCGCTGCAGGAACTGCGCGGCGGTGATGGCCCCGCCCGGCCGCCCGCCCACGTTCTTCATGTCCGCGATGTCGGACTTGAGCTGCTTGTCGTAGGCCTCGGCCAGCGGCATGCGCCAGCACAGCTCGCCCGTGGCGCGGCCCGCCGCCTCGATGCGCGCGGCGAGCTCGTCGTCGTTCGAGAACAGCCCCGCATGCTCGTGGCCGAGCGCGATGATGATCGCGCCGGTGAGGGTGGCGAGGTCCACCATGAATCGCGGGTCGAAGCGCTCGATGGCGTAGTGGAACACGTCGGCCAGAACGAGGCGGCCTTCGGCGTCGGTGTTGATCACCTCGATGGTCTGGCCCGAGGCGCTGCGCACCACGTCGCCCGGGCGCTGGGCGGTGCCCGAGGGCATGTTCTCCACGAGGCCGAGCAGCCCCACCGCGTCCACCTTCGCCTTGCGGCCGGCCAGCGCGGCCATCAGCCCGGCCACCGCGCCGGCGCCGGCCATGTCCCACTTCATGTCCTCCATGCCGGCGGCGGGCTTGATGGAGATGCCGCCCGTGTCGAAGGTGACGCCCTTGCCGATGAAGCAGACCGGCTTTTCGGCCTTGGCGCCCCTGGCCTTGCCCGCCGAGGCCCCGTTCCAGCGCAGCACGACGAGGCGCGGCTCATGCGCCGAGCCCTGCGCCACGCCGAGCAGCGCGCCCATGCCGTGCTTCTTCATCTCCTTCGGGCCCAGCACCTCCACCTCCAGCCCGAGCCGCGTCAGCGACAGGCAGCGCTCGGCGAAGGCGGCGGGGGTGAGGATGTTCGCCGGCTCGGAGACGAGGTCGCGCGTGAGGAAGACGCCCTCCGCCACCGCCTTCATGGGCGCGAAGGCGGCGCGGGCGGCGGTGGCCTCGGCCGTGGCGAGTGTGAGCTTCGCGAGCTTCGGCTTGTCCTCGGGCTTCTCGGTGGTGCGGTAGCGGTCGAAGCGGTAGCGGCGCAGCACCGCGCCCATGGCGAGGGAGGCGAGCGCCTTCGCGTCCGCGCCCTCGGCCGCCAGCAGCGCGGCGGGCTCGGCCGAGAGGGCGGCGGCGACGGCGGCGCCGGCCTTCTCCCAGTCCGCGCCCTCGGGCTTGCCCAGGCCCTGCACCAGCACGCGCGTCAGCCCCGGCGCCGGGGCCCAGAGTGTGACGGACTGGCCCTTGCGGCCCTTGAAGCCCGCCGCCTCCAGCGCGCGGGCGAGCCCGCCCTCCATCGCCGCGTCGAGCTGCGCGGCGAGGCCCGAGAGCGGCGCGTCCTCGGCCAGCAGCAGCGCGAGGGCGCCCGCTTTCGGCAGCGCGGGCTTGGCGAAGGCGATCTCCAGCATGGGGCTTCCTGTCAGGGCGATTCCGTTCCTCCGCACGATAGGGGCGCGCGCGCATTGCGTCATCCCGCCCGAGGCCCTAACCACGCCGCATGACCCACGAGGAACTCCTGGAACTGGCCGTCCGCCTCGCGCGCGAGG
>JBKBSR010000533.1:0-1507 GCA_046291055.1 Roseococcus sp. | reverse complement strand
CTGCCGCGTCTCGGTGGCGGCCGAGCCGGGCGCGGTGGCGGGCGAGGATCCCTCGCGCTGGTCGCGCATCGCGGTGGCGACGAAATACCCCAACATCGCCCGCCGCCACTTCGCCGCCCGCGGCATCCAGGCGGAGGTGGTGCACCTCAACGGCGCGATGGAGCTCGCCCCCTCCCTCGGCCTCGCGCGCGTGATCGTGGACCTGGTGCAGACCGGCTCCACCCTCAAAGCCAACGGGCTGGTCGAGACGGAGGTGATCGCCGAGGTCACCTCGCGTCTCATCGTCAACCGCACCGCGCTCAAGACACGGCCCGAGGAGGTGGCGGCGATGATCGCGCGCTTCCGGGCGGCGCTGGGCGCATGAGCTGGACGCCGCCCTTCACCCTCGGCGAGCGTCTCAAGCTCGCCCTCGTTCCGCCCGGCCTCTACATGGCCTACCGGCACCGGAAGGAACGGCGCCGCGGCGAGCGGGAGCTCGCGCTGCTGCCCTTCCTGGTGGACCCCCGGCGGGCGGCGCTGGATGTGGGCGCGAACAAGGGCGTATGGACGCATGCCCTCGCGCGGCTCTGCCCCGAGGTTCTGGCCTTCGAGCCGAACCCCAAGATCTTCGCCATGCTCGAGCGGCTGAAGCCGCCCAACTGCCGCACCTTCGCGCTCGCCGCCTCGGACAGCGATGGCGAGGCGGTGCTGCGCGTGCCGCGCTACGCCGGCGGCTGGTCGAACCAGCACGCTTCGCTCAGCCCGACCCGGGTGCCCGGCCCGCACGGCGAGGTGGTGGTGCGGCAGGCCCGCCTCGACGGGCTGGACCTTCCGCCCATCGGCTTCATCAAGCTCGACGTCGAGGGCTTCGAGGAGAAGGTGCTGGACGGCGCGGCGGCCCTCATCGCGCGGGACCGGCCCGTGATGGTCGTGGAGCTCGAGGAGCGTCACACCGGCCGCCCGATCGAGGCCATGCTGGCCGATGTGGAGGCGAGGGGCTATCGGGCCTTGGCGCTGCACCGCGGGCGTCTCGTGCTCGCCTCCGCCCTCGACATGGAGGCCTGCCACCGCGCGCCGGCCGCACGCGCGGACTACGTGTTCAACTTCGTCTTCCTTCCCCGTTCCTGAGCCGCGGCGCATGCAACGCTTCGCCACCACCGACGCCGATTTCGAGGCGCGCTTCCGATCCCTGCTCGACGACGCGCGCGAGACCACCGCGCGGGTGGACGGGGCGGTGGCCGAGATCATCGCCGCCGTGCGGGCGGAGGGGGATGCGGCGCTCTTGCGCCTCACCGCCCGCTTCGACGGCTGGACCCCGGCCGATGCGGCGGCGCTGCGCGTCACGCCGCAGGAGGTGAGCGCCGCCTGCGCCGCCATCCCGCCCGATCTGATGGCCGCGCTCGACCTCGCGGCCGCGCGCATCGAGGCCTTCCACCGCGCGCAGATGCCCGCCGACATCGAACTCCCCGGAGCGGAGGGCGTGGCGCTGGGGATGCGCTGGGGCGCGCTGGACGCGGTGGGCCTCTAT
>JBKBSR010000532.1:0-1510 GCA_046291055.1 Roseococcus sp. | reverse complement strand
TGGTGGCGGGGTTGCCCGGCGGCGCCTCGACGATGCGCGCCGCGGGGCGCTGCTGGGCGCAGCCCCCCAGGGCGCCGGCGGAAAGGGCGAGGCAGGCGAGCAGCAGGGCGGCGCGGGGCATCGGGGAACTCTCTGGTCAGGCGGGCGTGGCGGCCCGGGGGAGCATCCCCTGCAGCATCGCACGCAGCGACGATTCCTCGAAACGGCCCGTCGCGTCCAGGGGGGCGCGGGCGGCGGCGGCGAGCAGGGCGGGGTGGAAGGAGACGCCCTCGGCCCCCAGCGTGAAATGCCCGCGCAGCCAGGCGGCGCGGCCCATCACCTCCACCAGCGCCAGCAGCCTGAGGCAGAGCGCGAGGCCCGCCAGCGTCTCGAACCCCGCATGGCGCGCCATGGCCTCGGCCCAGGCGGCGGCGTCGGGATCGGTCAGCGCGATCTCCTCGCCGCCGGCGAAGGCGATGAGCCGCGCGGGACCCCAGAGCCCGGCCTCGGCGGCCTCGCGCGCGCACTCCCAGGCGAGCTCGAGCGCGGCCGGCGGCACGGCGGGCAGCGCGGCGGGGGCGACCGGCAGCTCGTGCCGGAGGGCGCCGGAGGGCAGGGCGGTGGTGCGGACCATGCCCCATTCTGGCCTATTCCGGCCCGGTTCACAGCCTCGCCCCGCGCGGATTAGCTTGGCGTCATGACCGACCCCGCCACCCTCTCCGCCGCCGAGGCGGCCCGCCGCGTCCAGGCCGGCGCGCTCAAGGCGCGCGATCTGGCCGAGGCCATGCTGGCGCGCATCGCCGCGCGCGAGGGCGAGGTGCGCGCCTTCGCCCATCTCGACCCCGCGCTGGTCCGCCGCCAGGCCGATGCGCTGGACGCGCGCGGCGAGAAGGGGCCGCTCGCCGGGCTCTTCCTGGGCGTGAAGGACGTGCTCGACACGATGGACCAGCCCTCGCAATACGGCTCGCCCATCTGGGCGGGGCACCGGCCGCGGGCGGACGCCGCCTGCGTGGCGCTGGCCCGCCGCGCGGGGGCGGTGATCGCGGGCAAGACCGTCACCACCGAGTTCGCCACCCGCCACCCGGGCCCGACGAGCAACCCGCACAACCCGCGCCACACCCCGGGCGGCTCCTCCCAGGGTTCGGCGGCGGGGGTGGCGGCGGGGATGCTGCACCTCGCCTTCGGCACCCAGACCGCGGGCTCCATCATCCGCCCCGCGGCCTTCTGCGGCGTGGTCGGCTTCAAGCCGAGCTACGGCGCGCTGCACCGGGCGGGCATGAAGGTGATGAGCGAGAGCCTGGACACCATCGGCGTGATCGCCCGCAGCGTGGAGGACGCCGCCCTCGCCATGACGGCGCTGACCGGGGTGGAGCATGGCGACCTGCGCGTGAAGCCCGCCGCGGGCCATCCGCGCTTTGCCCTCGTCATGGGCCCCGCGGCGGAGAAGGCCGCGCCCGAGACGCTCGCGCTGATGGAGCGCGCCGCCGCCGCCGCCCGCGCGCGGGGCGCGAGCGTCACGCCGCTCGCCCTG
>JBKBSR010000531.1:0-1512 GCA_046291055.1 Roseococcus sp. | reverse complement strand
GGCGCTTCCGCTACATCCTGGTGGACGAGTACCAGGACACCAACCTCGTGCAGTATCACTGGCTGCGGCTGCTCGCGCAGGGGCACCGGAACATCTGCTGCGTGGGCGACGACGACCAGTCCATCTATTCCTGGCGTGGCGCCGAGATCGAGAACATCCTCCGCTTCGAGAAGGATTTCCCGGGCGCGCGGATCGTGCGCCTCGAATCCAACTACCGCTCCACCAGGCCCATCCTGGCCGCCGCGGCGGCGCTCATCGCGCACAACACCGGGCGCCTGGGCAAGACGCTGCGCGCCGGGCGCAGCGACGCGGAGGGGGAGAAGGTCCGCGTCGTCTCGCTCTGGGACAGCGAGGAGGAGGCGCGCATGGTGGGCGAGCGCATCGAGGCCGCACGCCGTTCCGGCCACCCCTTGGGCGAGGTCGCCATCCTGGTGCGCGCGGGCTTCCAGACCCGCGCCTTCGAGGAGCGGCTGATCGTCCTCGGCATCCCCTATCGCGTGGTCGGCGGGGCGCGCTTCTACGAACGGCAGGAGATCCGCGACGCGCTCGCCTATCTGCGCGTGGTGGCCCAGCCGGCCGACGACCTCGCCTTCGAGCGCATCGTGAACCTGCCCAAGCGCGGCCTGGGCGATACGGCGATGGCCGCGATGCACGCCATCGCGCGCGCCGAGGGCATCGCCCTTTCGCTCGCCGCCGCCCGCGCGCTCGAGACCGGCGCGATCAAGCAGGCCCGCGCGCGCGAGGCGCTGCGCGACCTGCTGCACGGGTTCGAGCGCTGGCGGGCGCAGGACGCCACCGAGGGCCATGTGGTGATGGCCGCGGCGCTGCTCGACGAATCCGGCTATGCCGCGATGTGGCAGCAGGACAAGTCGCCCGAGGCCCCGGGGCGGCTCGACAACCTCAAGGAACTCGTCCGCGCCATGGGCGAGTTCGAGAACCTCTCGGGCTTCCTCGAGCACGTCTCCCTGGTGATGGAGAACGACGAGGCGGCGGAGGGCGAGCGCGTCTCGCTGATGACGCTGCACGCCGCCAAGGGCCTGGAGTTCGACACGGTGTTCCTGCCGGGCTGGGAGGAAGGGCTGTTCCCCTCCCAGCGCAGCCTCGACGAGGGGGGCGAGAAGGCGCTCGAGGAGGAACGCCGCCTCGCCTATGTCGGCATCACCCGGGCGCGGCGCGTCGCGGTCATCAGCCATGCGGCGAACCGGCGCATCTACGGCAACTGGCAGGCCTCCATCCCCTCGCGCTTCCTTGACGAGCTGCCGGCGGGCGAGATCATCCGCGAGGGCGGCGCGCAGCGCGAGGCGCGCTTCCAGGGCTCGGTCTTCGGCAGCGGCGGGCTGTTCGCGCAGCGCCCGCGCCGCATGATCGAGGCCGGCGCCTGGGAGGTGAAGGAACGCCCGCCCGCGACCGGCGCCTTCGCAATCGGCGAGCGCGTCTTCCACCAGAAGTTCGGCTATGGCCGCATCACCGCGATCGAGGACAACCGCCTCGACATCGCCTTCGAGAAGGCGG
>JBKBSR010000170.1:0-6999 GCA_046291055.1 Roseococcus sp. | reverse complement strand
ACGCCGAACTTCTCGATCACCTCCGGCTCGCGGATGGGCTTCTGCTTGATGGGATCGAGCATGATCACCCGCTCGCGGATGAGCTGCATCAGATCCTTGTCGGAGGAGACGATGGTGACGCGCCCGCCCGCCTCCTCGAACTCCCGCGCGTAGCTGGCGATCAGGTCGTCGGCCTCGAAGCCCGGCTGCTCGACGCGGCAGACGCCGAAGGCGTCGGTCGCCTCGCGGATCAGGGCGAACTGGGGAACCAGCTCCTCCGGCGGCTCGGGGCGATGCGCCTTGTAGGCGGGATAAATCTTGTTGCGGAAGGTCTCGCGCGCGCTGTCGAACACCACTGCGATGTGGCTCGCGGCGTGCTGGGTGAGGAACTTCTCCAGCATCTGCGCGAAGCCGAAGACGGCGTTCACCGGCGTGCCGTCGGGCCGCGTCATCGGCGGCAGGGCGTGGAAGGCGCGGAAGATGTAGCCCGAGCCGTCCACCAGGATCAGGTGCTTCTCGGCCGGTTCGGCGCCCTCAGTGGTGGTGGTCGTCACCCGCGCCTTCCTTCAGGCGGTAGGTGCGCGAACAGTAGGGGCAGGTGACCTGCTGCTGCTCGATGCGCAGGAAGATGGCGGGGTGGCCGAGCGCCCCGCCGCCCCCGTCGCAGCGCACGCTGCGCGTCTCGACGGGGATCACCTCCTCGGGCGTCACGCCCGGGGTGAGCTTGGGGCCATAGCCGGTGAGCTGCGGGTCGCGCATCGCGGGTCCGTATCCTGGCGCTGATCGCGGGCAGGATACCGCCGCGCGGCGGGATGGGCCATATGGGGCCATGGCGCGCGCGCTGCTCCTTCTGCTGTGGCTGTTGGCGGCCTGCGGGCCGGTGGAACGCCCGCCCGGCCCCGCGACGCGCGCCCCGGCCATCGAAGGCTTCGCGCCCGGGCCGCTGCCGCGCAGCTTCGCGCCCACCACCGCCCTCGGCCCGCCGCCGCCCGCCCCGCGCCCCGCCGGCCCCGCGCCGGAGGCGGATCTCGTGATGGCGGACGGCATGCGCCTGCCGCTGCGCGCCTGGCGGCCGGAGGGCCCGCCGCGCGCCGTGCTGCTGGCGCTGCACGGGATGGGCGACCATGGCGGCAACTTCCTGGTGGAGAGCGGCCCCGCCCTCGCGGCCGCCGGCGTGCTGCTCTACAGCTACGACCAGCGCGGCTTCGGCTGGACGGCGCATCGCGGCCTCTGGCCGGGGCTCGAGGCGCTGGTCGAGGATGCGCGGACGGCCGTGCGCCTGCTGCGCGCGCGCCACCCCGGCCTGCCCTTCTTCCTGCTGGGCGAGAGCCTGGGCGGGTCGGTGGCGCTGCTCGCCGCGCCCGAGGGTGTCTCGGGCCTCGTCCTCTCCTCGCCCGCCATCTGGGGCGGGCCCTATCTGCCCGCGATCTTCCGCCCGGCGCTGCGCCTCGGCGCCGCGCTGCTCGGGCCGCTCGCGGTGGAGGCGAGCGCGGGGCCGCTCGCCGCCTCGGACAACCGCGCCGCGCTGGAGCGCTTCGCGCGCGACCCGCTGACGCTGCGCGAGGTGCGGCTCGATCTGCTGCGCGGCGTGGTGGCGACCATGGACGCGGCGGTGGCCGCGCTGCCCGGCTGTTGCCGCGCCACGCCCACCCTGGTGCTGTTCGGCGGGCGCGACCAGGTGATCCCGACGCGCGCCGCCCGCCGCGCCCTGCGCGAGGCCGGCGTGCCGCGCGTGATCTTCTACCCCTCGGGCTGGCACCTGCTGCTGCGCGACGAGGTGCGCGGCGAGGTGGTGGAGGACATACTGGGCTTCATCGCCGACCCAGCCGCCCCCCGCCCGCGCGAGGCGGCGGGGCGGGAGTGGCTGGCGGCGCGGTGAGCCCCGCCGCCCGCGTCATGCCAGCGGCCGCATTCATCGAGTCGCGAGAAGGCGGCGCGGCCGCCGGATGTATCAATACATGTGCTGCCCGCCGTTGATGGACAGCGTGCTGCCGGTGATGAAGTCCGCCTCGTCGGCGGTGAGGAACACCACGCCGCGCGCGATGTCCTGCGCGGTGCCCAGCCGCCCGCGCGGGATGCGCGCGACGATCTTCTCCAGCACATCGGCCGGCACGGCGCGCACCATCTCCGTGTCCACATAGCCGGGGGCCACGGCGTTCACGGTGATGGAATAGCGCGCGCCCTCCAGCGCCAGCGCCTTGGTGAAGCCGTGGATGCCGGACTTGGCGGCCGCGTAGTTCACCTGGCCGAGCTGCCCGGCCTGGCCGTTGATGGAGCCGATGTTCACGATGCGCCCGAACCTGCGCTCGATCATCCCCTCCCACACCGCCTTGCACATGTTGAAGCAGGAGCCGAGGTTGGTGTCGATCACCGCGTCCCACATCTCGCGCGTCTGCTTGCGCATCATCGCATCGCGCGTGATGCCGGCGTTGTTGACGAGGATCTCGATCGGCCCGTGCTCGGCCTCGATCCTCGCCACCGCGGCGATGCAGGCGTCGAAGTCCGAGACGTCGAACTTCACGCAGGGGATGCCGGTGCGGGCGGTGAACTCGGCGGCCGCGGCGTCGTTGCCGGCATAGCTCGCCACCACGCGCCGTCCCGCGGCCAGCAGCCCCTCGCTGATCGCCGCGCCGATCCCGCGCTGCCCGCCCGTGACGAGCGCCAAACGTGACATGGCTCCTGCCTCCCTCGGCTTCTCCAGACCGGACCATCCAACGCCGCAACATGCCGTTTCCGCAAGTGTTTTGCGGTTTGCGGCGGATCAAGGCGCGAAGCTGCGCGGGCGCGCATGTTTGCCCGCGTCACGGCCTTCCGCCGTGACGGCGTCTCCCTTGAGCGTTTCCTCCCAGCACTTGCCCGGCGGCCTGCGTCGCCGGGCCTTTTTTCGCCCTCAGCGGCGGCGGAGCTGGAACAGCGCCTGCTGGCCGAAGAGGTTGGCGAGCCAGGTGGAGCGCCGCCAGGGCGCCTTCAGCCCCTTCTCGTCCACCGCCAGCCAGCGCTCGATGACGTAGCCCTCGGCCTCGGCGAGCGCGAAGAAGTCGCGGATGGTGCAGGGGTGGATGTTGGGTGTCTCGTACCAGGGGCGGTCCCAGGTCTCGGTGTCGGGCATGCGGCCGGTCAGCAGCAGCTTCCAGCGCACCTCCCAGTGGCCGAAGTTCGGGAAGCTGACGATGGCGTGGCGGCCGATGCGCAGCATCTGGCGCAGCACCTCGCGCGGGCGCTCGACGGCCTGCAGCGTGCGGCTGAGCACCACGTAGTCGAAGGCGTCGTCCGGGTAGAAGGCGAGGTCGCTGTCCGCATCGCCGTGGATGACGGCCAGCCCCTGCGCCACCGCCTCGGTCGCGGCCTGCATGTCGATCTCGATGCCGCGCGCGTCCACCCCCTTCTCGGCGGCGAGATAGGCCATCAGCGCGCCGTCGCCGCATCCGATGTCGAGCACCCGCGCGCGCTCGGGGATCATCTCCGCGATGAGGCGGAGATCGAGGCGCATGTTCTTGGCGACGTAGCGGACGGGGGCGGCGGCGGTGTCCATCCCGCCATGATAGCCGGGCGAAGCGGCCGGGCGGAGGGGGCCGGGCGCGCCAGGGACGCGCCCGGCGGGCGGGGTCAGACCCGCAGCGTGCCGCCCATCGCGGCGGCGTAGCGTTCGGCGATGCGGGTCCAGTTCAGCACGTTCCACCAGTTGCCCACATACTCCGCCCGGCGGTTCTGGTAGCGCAGGTAGTAGGCGTGCTCCCACAGGTCGTTGCCCATCAGCACCCGCTCGCCGCTCATCAGCGGGTTGTCCTGGTTGGGGCGGGTGGTGATGGCCAGCGTGCCGGCGGGGGTGACGGTGACGAAGGCCCAGCCCGAGCCGAAGACGCTCATGCTCGCCGCGTTGAAGCGGTTGCGGAACTCGCCGAAGGAGCCGCCGAGGTCGCGGTTGATGGCCGCCGCCAGCGCGCCTTCCGGCTCGCCGCCGCGGCCGCCCATGATCTCCCAGAACATGCTGTGGTTGGCGTGGCCGCCGCCATTGTTGCGCACCGCGGTGCGGATGTTCTCCGGCACGCGCGAGAGGTTCATCAGCAGCTCGTCCAGCGGCATGCGCGCGAAGGCCTCCTGGCCCTGCAGCGCGGCGTTCAGCCCGTTCACCTGCGCGCCGTGGTGGAAGCGCCAGTGGATTTCCATGGTGCGCGCGTCGATCGCCGCCTCGTTGGCGTCGAAGGCGTAGGGAAGCTGCGGCAGGCTGTGCGGGCCCTGGGGCGCCTGGGCGGCGGCGGGGCGCGCGAGGCCGGCGGCGAGGGCGGCGCCCCCGCCCAGCAGAAGGGCGCGGCGGTGCAGGATGGACATGGCTCTCTCCCGTGCGGGTGTTTCCGGCCGCTAAGCTGAGGAAGCCCCGGCCGTTCCGCAAGGCTTCTGGACAGGGCGGGGGGCGCGGGCTACCGCCGCCCCCGGCAAGACGGAGGAAGCCCATGAGCGAACCGAGCCTGATCCTCACCCGCGAGGGGCATGCCGGCGCCATCCTGATGAACCGCCCCAAGGCGCTGAACGCGCTCGACCTGCCGATGATCCGCGACTTCGCCCACGCCATCGGCCAGTGGCGCAACAACCCGGAGGTGAGGCTCGTCGTCCTCGAGGGCGCGGGCGGCAAGGCCTTCTGCGCGGGCGGCGACGTGCGCGCGGTGCGCGAGGCCGCGCTGGCCGGGGATCGCGCCGCGGTGGAGGCCTTCTTCAGCGAGGAATACGCGGTGAACGAGGGCATCGCGCGCTTCGGCAAGCCCTGGGTCTCGCTGATCGACGGCATCTGCATGGGGGGCGGCATCGGGCTCGCCGTCCACAACGGCCCGCGCGTGGTGAGCGAGCACGCGCTGCTCGCCATGCCCGAGACGGCCATCGCGCTGTTCCCCGATGTCGGCACCTCCTATGTGCTGCCGCGGCTGCCGGGGGCGCTGGGCAACTGGCTGGCGCTGACGGGCGCGCGGCTGAAGGGCGCGGACAGCGTGCATGCCGGGCTCGCCACCCACTACGTCCCGCGTGCGAAGCTGCCGGCGCTGCGCGCCGCGCTGGTGGAGACGGGCGATGCGGCGGTGGTGGAGGGCTTCGCCGAGGCCCCGCCCGAGCCTTCCTTCGCGCCGCACCGCGCGGCCATCGACCGCTGCTTCAGCCAGCCCTCGGTGCGCGACATGATCGCGGCGCTGGAGCGCGAGGGCACGGAATGGGCGGCCGAGCAGGTGAAGGTGCTGCGCCGCATGTCGCCCACCAGCCTCTGCGTCTCGCTCGAGCTGCTCAAGCGCGGCGCGGCGCTCGACCTGCGCGGCTGCCTCGACGAGGAACTCAAGCTCACCCGCGTGGTGGTGCACGACCACCCGGATTTCCGCGAGGGCGTGCGCAGCGTGCTGGTGGACAAGGACGGCAGCCCGCGCTGGAGCCCGCCCAGCCTCGAGGAGGTGGATCACGCGGCGATCCGCGCGATGTTCCGCTAGGCGCGGGATGCCCCCGCCCCGGGGGGGGCGGAGGCGGGGGATTGCCGAGCGATCCGGCGCCTCTTCTCCGGCGCCGAGGCGTCGGCGCGCCGCCCCTTACGGCGCCATGTCGTAGGTGACCCACCAGGTGCGCGTGGCCACGCGGTCATAGGCGGCGCGGGCGCGGTGGTTGTCATCCGCCGTGATCCAGCGCACCACGCCTGCCCCCTCGGCGCGCGCGATCCGGCGCAGCTCCTCCAGCAGCGCGTCCACCGCGCCGGTTCCGCGCGCCTCGGGCGCCACGAAGAGGTCGTCGAGGAAGATGCCCACCCCCGCCGCCAGGGGACGGGCGAAGCGCCGCCAATGCGCGAGGCCGATAGCCCGGCCCGCCGCGTCCTCGGCCACCAGGGCGTTCACCTCATGCGCCGGATCATGGATCCAGCCCCACACCGTCTCGCGCATCGCGGGCGTCTGGGCCACCCGGTAGAACGCGGCATAGGCGGTGTAGAGCGCCTCCCACTCCGCCCGGTGCCGCGCCGCGGCCGGGACCACCCGCGGCGCGCTCACCCGAGCCCCAGCACGTCGTTCATCGAATAGAGCCCGGGCGGGCGGCCCTTCAGCCACAGCGCGGCGCGCACCGCGCCGGTGGCGTAGGCGCGACGGTCGAAGCTGCGATGGATCAGGGCGATGTGCTCCGAGGCGGCGGCGAAGAGCAGCGTGTGCTCGCCCACCACCTGGCCGCCGCGCAGCGCGGCGAAGCCGATGCTGCCGGTGCGGCGCGGGCCGGTGTGGCCGTCGCGCCCGCTCTCGCGCCCCGCCTCCTCGAGCGTGGTTCCGCGCCCGCGCGCCACGGCGCGGCCGATGGCGATGGCCGTGCCGGAAGGCGCGTCCACCTTCTGGCGGTGGTGCATCTCCAGGATTTCCGCGTCGTACTGTGCGGCGGGCAGCGCGGCGGCCAGCCGCTCGGCCAGCGCGATGACGAGGTTCACCCCCGTGGCGAAGTTCGCCGCATAGACGATGGGCGCGCGATCCGCCGCCTCGGCCACCGCCGCCTCGTCCTCGGCCGAAAGGCCGGAGGTGCCGAGCACCAGGCCCCGCCCCGTCTCGGCCGCGAGCGCGGCGTGGCGCGCGGCGCTGTGGGCGTGGGTGAAGTCGATCACCACCTCGCTCGCCTCGAACAGCGGGCGCGGATCCTCGCCGCGGCGCAGCCCGCCCGCGAGGCTGGCCCCCGCGGCCTCCACCTCCTCCACCAGCAGCCGGCCCATGCGGCCGGCGATGCCCGCGATCCCGATGCTCAGCGTCATGCGAACCCTCCCAGGCCACTACACCACGCGGCGCGCGGGCGCGGCACCCCCATGGGCAGAGTGAATGGCGCTCATCACCGCCCGCGCATGGCGCGGCCCGCCGGCGCGCCGCACCTCCCGCCCAGGTCCAACACGGGAGTCCGCCATGAGCGAGATCGCCATCCTGTTCCATTCCGGCTACGGCCACACCGCGCGGGTGGCCAAGGCGGTGCAGGCCGGCGCGGACAAAATCGCACCCCCACCCCTCCCCCCCATCCACACCAAAAGAAACAGGA
>JBKBSR010000530.1:0-1514 GCA_046291055.1 Roseococcus sp. | reverse complement strand
GCCGCACAAGGAGGCGGCCTTCGCGCTGTGCGACACCCTGACCGCGCGTGCGCGCCGCGCGGGGGCGGTGAACACGCTGGTCTTCTCGGAGGGGTCCATCGCGGGCGACTGCACGGACGGCATCGGCTTCCTCGCCTCGCTGGGCGATCACGACCCGCGCCGCGGCCCGGCCGTGCTGCTGGGCGCGGGCGGGGCGGCGCGCGCCATCGCCGCGGCGCTGCTCGACGCCGGCTGCCCGCGCGTGACGCTGGTGAACCGATCCCGCGCGCGGGCCGAGGCGCTGGCCGAGGCGCTGGGCGGGCCGGTGGCGGTGGCCGATGCGCCGCCGCTCCAGGACGCGGCGCTGCTGGTCAACACCACCAGCCTCGGCATGGCCGGCCAGCCGCCGCTGGAGCTGGATCTCGCCCCGCTGCCGCCGGAGGCCGTGGTGGCGGACATCGTCTATGTCCCGCGCGAGACGGCGCTGCTGCGCGCCGCCGCCGCGCGGGGCCTGCGCGCGGTGGGCGGCCTCGGCATGCTGCTGCACCAGGCGGCGCCGGGCTTCGCCGCCTGGTTCGGCGTGACGCCGGTGGTGGACGCGGCGCTCGAGCAGGCGGTGGCCGCGGACATCCCGCCGCGATGAAGGTCTGGGGCCTGACGGGCGGGATCGGCATGGGCAAATCCACCGCCGCGCGCGCCTTCCGTCGTCTGGGTGTTCCGGTCTTCGACGCCGACGCTGCGGTGCATGCGCTGCAGGCGAAGGGCGGGCGGGCGGTGCGGCCCATCGCCGCCGCCTTCCCCGGCAGCGTGCGCGAGGGCGCGGTGGACCGCGAGGCGCTGCGCCGCGCCGTGCTGGGCGACCCCGCGGCGCTCGGCCGGCTCGAGGCCATCGTGCATCCGCTGGTGCGGCGCGAGCAGGCGCGCTTCCTCGCGCGCTGGCGCGGCCGCGGCGCGCGGCTCGTGGTGCTCGACATCCCGCTGCTGTTCGAGACGCGGGCGGACCGGCGCGGCCTGGACGCCGTGCTGGTCGTCTCCGCCCCGGCCGCGGTGCAGCGCGCGCGGGTGCTGGCGCGGCCGGGAATGACGCCGCAGCGCCTCGCCGCCATCCTCGCCCGCCAGATGCCGGATGCCGAGAAGCGCCGCCGCGCCGACCATGTGATCCGCACCGGGCTGTCGCGCCACCACGCCCAGGCCGCGGTGCGCCGGCTGGTCAGGAGCGCGCGCGATGCGTGAGATCGTTCTCGACACCGAGACCACCGGCTTCGAGCCCGCCGAGGGCCACCGCATCATCGAGATCGCGGCCATCGAGCTGGTGAACCTGCTGCCCACCGGCCGCTTCTTCCACACCCTGCTGGACCCGGAGCGCGACGTGCCCGCCGAGGCCACGCGCATCCACGGCTTCACCGCGGCGGATCTTTCCGGCCAGCCGCGCTTCGCGGAGAAGGCGGAGGCGCTGCTCGCCTTCCTCGGCGATTCGCCCATCGTCGCGCACAATGCCGAGTTCGACTTCCGCCACCTGGACGCGGAGCTGGCGC
>JBKBSR010000529.1:0-1514 GCA_046291055.1 Roseococcus sp. | reverse complement strand
TCCTCGATCATCGCCTCGGCCAGCGCGCGCAGGCCGAGGCCGCGCACGGGGCGCGCCCCGGCCTCCTCCAGCGCGCGCTCGGCCGCCTCGCCCGCGCGCGCCTCGATGCCCCGCTCCTCCAGCGCGAGCTGGGCGAGGCCGGCGGCGGGGCCGAAGAGCAGCAGGGGCGGGGCGGCCTCGGCCAGGGCGGGGGCGGCGGCCTCGATCAGCCGCAGGCCGAGCTCCTCCTCCACGCCGCCGAGCAGGAGCAGCGGCCTGCCCGCGGGCGGCCCCGCCGCGCCCAGCCCCGCCTGGAGCGCTGCGCGGGCCGCCTCCTCGCGCCCGGCGAGCAGCCGCCTCAGCGCCCGGCGCAGCGCCGCGCGGGCCTCGGGCGCGGGCTCGGGAGGGAGCGCGGCGGCGGCGAGGGAATCGAACAGCGCGACGGGATCGTGCGCCCGGGCGGCGCTGCGCGCCCAGAGCCCCTCGCCCGACAGCTCCGCCTGCAGCACCAGTTCCAGCGCCGTCCCCGGGGGCCGCTCCACCCGGCCCCAGCCGAGCAGCGCCTCGCCCACCGGCTCGACCCGCCACTCCGCGAGGGGAAGGGGGGAGAGGGCGCCATCCGGGGCGCGCGCCAGCGCCTCCAGGCGCAGCGCCTCGGCCGGGAGCGGCCCGCGCCCGGCCGCCGGACGCAGCGCGAGGCCGAGATCGCCCGCCGGGCTCACCACAAGGCCCAGGGCTGCGGCCGGCCCGAGTGGGGCGGCCTCGGGGCCGGCCGTGGGCAGGGACGCGATCCAGTCGCCCAGGGGGCCGCCCCGCGCGGCCCCGCCCGCCAGCAGCGGCGCGAGCAGCGGCCCCGCGCGCCGCGCATCGGCCAGCAGCGCCATGGTCTGCGCCCAGGGGCGGACGGCGAGCAGGCGGGAGAGATCGTCGGCGATGGCCGGATCGCCGAGCCGCGCGCGCAGCTCCCGGCCTCCCGCCTCGGCGCGCAGCGACAGCGCGCCGCGCCCCTCCTCGCCCGCGGCGAAGACGATGTGGAAGCCGTGCAGTTCGGCAGCGCCCGGCGCGCCGGCCGCCACGTCGGGGCGCGGGTGACGCCCCTCGAAGAGCAGCGGCAGCGCGCGGCCGCCGGCCCCCAGGAAGTGCAGCCGCGCCTCCTCCCCGCGCGGATGCATCACCCAGCCGCAGAGCAGCCAGCGCCCCTCGCCCAGCGGGGCCAGGGCGTCGAGGCCCATCTGGAACGTCTCGCTCGCGTGGATGAACATGCGGCTCCCCCCCGCTCTTGTCGCACCCGGGCCAAGGCCCCGGCAAGGCGGGGGTCAGCCGGGCGGGATTTCCTCGGCCCGCGCGGCCACGCGCCGGCGGCGGAGGAGCCACATCACCCCGAGCAGATCGTCGAGCCCGACCCAGAGCCGGTCGAAGAAGCCGTATTTCGACCGGCCCGCCCGGCGCGGCCGGTCGGTCACCTCCACGAAGACCACGCCCAGCCCCTCCCGGCGCACCAGCGCGGGCAGGAAGCGGTGCAGCCCGTCGAAGGC
>JBKBSR010000528.1:0-1514 GCA_046291055.1 Roseococcus sp. | reverse complement strand
GGATGTTGAACATCTACCCCTCGCTGCTGCCGAGCTTCAAGGGGCTGGACACCCACCGCCGCGCGCTGGAGGCCGGGGTGCGGCTGCACGGCTGCACCGTGCATCTGGTGAGCCCCGGCGTGGACGAGGGGCCGATTCTCGCCCAGGCCGCGGTGCCGGTGCTGCCCGGCGACGACGAAGCCGCCCTGGCCGCGCGGGTTCTGGCGCAGGAGCACCGCCTCTACCCCGCTGCGCTGGCCTGGCTCGCGGCCGGGCGGGTGCGGCTGGAGGGCGGGCGGGCCAGGGTGGAGGCGGAGGCCGCGGCGGGCGCGCTGGCGAACCCCTTGCCCGGCCCGGCCGCGCTTTCTACACAACCGGCGAAGGATTGAGGGAGCCGAGCGGTGGCCGAGCAGAAGATGGAGATCGAGCTGGTCGAGGTGAAGGCCGAGGACATCATGGCCGAGCGCAAGGCCATGTATGACGCCTTCATCAAGGCGGTTCCCTGGGGCATCGGCATCACCGCGGCGGTGCTGGTGCTGATCTACCTGATCTGGGGCTGATACGGACGGCTCATACCAGCGGCCGCTGGTATGCCTCTGTTCCGGAACGCCGCCGCACGCCAACCCGGCCTGCATGATACGGCCGGCGTGACCGCCGCCCGTGTCAGCGCACCCGCCAGGCGGCCCATGCCCCGCCCAGGCAGAGCAGCGCGCTGAGTGCGAAGGCGGCCGTGTAGCCGCCCAGCGCGCCGCTCGCCAGCGCCAGGGTCGGCGGCCCCAGCACCGCGCCCGCGAAGGTGAGCGAGAGCACGGCGCCCGAGGCCGCCCCGGCGCGCCCTTGCGGCGCGAGGCGCACGCTTTCGGCGATCAGCACCCCGTTCCAGCCCGCCGTGGTCGCGCCGAGCGCGGCGAAGAGCAGCGCCACCGCCCAGCCCTCGGCCCCCGGCAGCAGCGGCAGCAGAACCAACACCAGCGCCGAGAGCAGCCCGATCAGCGCCAGCACCCGCGCCCCGCTGCCCCAGCGGTCGGCCAGCAGGGCCCAGAGCAGGCGCGCCAGCGCCCCCACCGTCTGGCACAGGCCCACCAGCGCCCCCGCCGCCACCGGCGACCAGCCGAACTCCGTCACCAGCATGGCCACCATGTGCGCGGCGAGGGCGATCTGCACCAGGGCGAAGCCCGCCCCGGTGAGCGCGAGGGCGGAAAGCCCCGGGCTCTCCCGCAGGCGGAACCGCGCGGCCGGACCGGGGGCCGCCTCGCGCCCCGCATCCCAGCCCGCGCGCAACGGCTGCAGCAGCAGGGCGAACAGCGCGAGCAGCAGCGCCGCGGCCGCCATCGCGCCCTGCCAGCCCAGCGCCTGCGCCAGCGGCGGCAGGATCAGCCCGCCCAGCGCCACGCCGAGCGGCACGCCCATCTGCCTCACCGCGAAGACGAGGTTGCGCCGCCCCGCGGGCGCCAGCCGCCCGAGCAGTTGCGCCGCAGCCGGGTTGGTCAGCCCATAGGCGGCGCCCAGCAGCGCCGAGGCCGGCACCGCGAGCC
>JBKBSR010000527.1:0-1516 GCA_046291055.1 Roseococcus sp. | reverse complement strand
GGCAGGGTGAGCGGCACGAGCCCGCCGCTCGCGTTCAGGTGCGGATCGTCGAACAGGTCCGCGGGCTTGCCGATGGGGGCGTAGGGCAGGCCCAGCGCCTCGCATTGCGCCACCAGCGCCGCGGTGGTGAAGCGCCGCAGCGCCGCGGCGATGACGGGGATGGTGCGCGCGCGCGCCGCCACGCGCTGCTGCTTGGTGGCGAGAGAGGGGTCGGCCTTGAGCGACTCGAGGCCGAAGGCGTCGCAGAAGGCGGGCCAGGCCGTGTCGGTCACCACGCCCACGAAGATCTGCCCGCCATCGGCCGTCTCGAACACGTCATAGACGGGCCAGGCGGGGGTGCGGACGGACATGGGCGGCGGCGCCTGCCCGGTGATCGCCGTCTGCGCCATGTGCTGGGCCATGAGCAGCGCCACCGTCTCGAACAGCGCGGCCTGCACGTGGCGGCCGCGCCCGGTGCGCTCGCGCTCCGCCACCACGGCGAGGATGGCGATGGCCGCCGACAGCCCGCCCATGATGTCGATGACGCTGCTGCCCGCGCGCAGCGGCCGCCCCTCCGGGCCCGTCATGTAGGCGAGGCCGCCCATCATCTGCACCACCTCGTCCAGCGCCGTGCGGTGCTCGTAGGGGCCGGGCAGGAAGCCCTTGCAGGAGCAGTAGATCAGGCGCGGGTGCTCGGCCATCAGCGCGGCGGGCCCGAGGCCGAGCTTCCCCATCGCGCCGGGGCGGAAGTTCTCGATCAGCGCGTCGCTGCGCGCGATCAGGCGGCGCACCAGCGCCAGCCCTTCGGGCCGCTTCATGTCCACGCAGAGCGAGCGTCGGTTGCGCTGGAAGCTGGCGTAGAAGCCGGTGCCGCTGCCGGTGAGGTGGCGCGTCGTGTCGCCCTTCGGCGCGGGCTCCACCTTCACCACATCGGCGCCGAGATCGGCCAGCACCATCCCCGCCGTCGGGCCCATCACCATGTGCGTGAACTCGACGACGCGCAGGTGACGGAGCGGTTGCGGGGGCGAATCGGGCGCGTCCATGCGCGACATCCTCTGCGGGGCAGGCTTGCGCGCGCGACACTGGCCGGGCTCTCCGCCCCGTGCAAGGTGACGCCGATTTTGTTTGACCGGCGCGCGCCGCTCCGGCGTGCTGCGCGCCATGACGAGGCGCCCCTTCATGCATGCAGCCCTGCTCCTCCTCGCCCTGCTGCTCGCCCCGCTGCCCGTGGCGGCGCAGTTCGGCCCGGCCGGCCCGCCCGCGGTGGGGGTGGTGGAGGCGCGCCGCCAGGCGGTGACGGAACTGACGGAGTTCATCGGCCGCGTGGAGGCCATCCAGCGCGTGGACATCCGCGCGCGCGTGACGGGCTATCTGGAGGCCCGCCTCTTCCAGGAAGGCAGCGAGGTGGAGGAAGGCGCGCCGCTGTTCCGCATCGAGCGCGCGCCCTTCGAGGCGCAGCTCGAACAGGCGCGCGCGGCGGTGGCCTCGGCCGAGGCGCAGCTCTACAACGCGCGCGTCGCGCTGGCGAGGGCGCGCG
>JBKBSR010000169.1:0-7022 GCA_046291055.1 Roseococcus sp. | reverse complement strand
CCACCTTCCCCCTATCACGGCGCCCCCACCCTAAGCGACGTGGGGTTCCTACACCGCTCGTCACGCGCCGCGGGCGCGCGCGCGCGCTTCGCCGGCATCACCGGCACCAACGGCAAGAGCACCACCACCGCCCTGCTCGGCCATCTGCTGGCCTCCGCCGGAATCGCCTGCGCGGTGGGCGGCAATCTCGGCCCGCCCGCGCTGGGGATGCCCGTCCTGGGCGATGACGGTGTCTATGTCCTGGAGATGTCCAGCTACACGCTGGAGCGAATCGAATCGGTTCGATTCCACTGCGCGGCGATGCTCAACCTCTCGCCCGACCATCTGGACCGCCACGGCGACATGGCGGGCTACCGCGCCGCCAAGGCGCGGATCTTCGCGCGCCAGGGCCCCGAAGACCTCGCCGTGCTCGGCCAGGAGGACGAGTGGACGCGCTCCCTCGCGCGCGAGGTCGCGGGCCGCGTGCTGCCGCTCGGTCCCGGCGGCGTCTGGTGGGAGGGGCGGCGGCTGCGCGACGCCGACGGCACGCTCGCCGATCTCTCGGCCTGCCCCGCCCTGCCCGGCGACCACAACGCGCAGAACGCCGCGGCTGCCGCGGCCATGGCGATGTTCCTCGGCGTGCCGCGGGCGGCGATCGCGCCGGGCCTCGCGAGCTATCCCGGCCTGCCCCACCGGCAGGAGGTCGTGCGGCGGATCGGCGGCGTCAGCTTCGTCAACGACAGCAAGGCCACCAACGCGGATTCAGCGGCGCGGGCGCTCGCCTCCTATCCGCGCGTGGTCTGGATCGCGGGCGGCATGGGCAAGGAGGGCGGGATCGAGCCGCTCGCGCCTCTGTTCCCGCGCGTGGCCGAGGCCTTCCTGATCGGCCGCGACGCGCCCCTCTTCGCCGCGACGCTGGCCGCGCACGGCGTGCCCCACCGGCTCTGCGGCACGCTGGAGGCGGCGCTGCCGCTGGCCGCCCAGGCGGCGATGCGCGGCGCGGCGGAGGTGGTGCTGCTCTCGCCCGCCGCCGCCTCCTGGGACCAGTTCACCGGCTTCGACCAGCGCGGCGACCGCTTCCGCGCGCTGGTCGCCGCGCTGCAGGAGGAGGCGTGATGGCCGTCTCGCGCACCGACACCTCCGTGCTAGGCCGCTGGTGGTGGAGCGTGGACCGCTGGACGCTGGCCGCGCTGCTCGCGCTGGTGGCCATCGGCTACGTGATGATGCTCTCCGCCTCGCCGGCTGTGGCGGAGCGGATCGGCGCCTCCTCGCGCCACATGTTCCTGGCGCGGCAGGTGCTCTATTCGGGGCTGGCGGTGGTGGTGATGGTCGCCGTCTCGCTGCTGCCGCCGCGCTGGGTGCTGCGGCTGGCCATCCTCGGCGCGCTCGGCGCCCTGGCGCTGACGGCGCTCACCCTGGTGGCGGGCACCGAGATCAAGGGCGCGCGGCGCTGGCTCTCGCTGCCCGGCATGTCGCTGCAGCCCTCGGAGTTCCTCAAGCCCTGCCTCGCGGTGGTGTGCGGCTGGCTGATCGCCGAGGGCAAGCGCGAGCGGCGCTTCCCCGGCCTTCTCCTCGGCTTCGCGCTGGTAGGGGGTGTCGCCTTCCTGCTGAAGCAGCAGCCCGACATCGGCATGCTCGCGGTCATCGTCGCGGTGTTCCTCGCGCAGGTCTTCGTCTCGGGGATCAACCTGATGTGGGTGGTGCTGGGCGGCGCCGGCGTGGCGGGGCTCGCGGTCGCGGCCTTCACCCTGCACGGGCATGTGCGCTCTCGCGTGCAGCGCTTCCTCGACCCGGAATCGGGCGACAACTTCCAGATCCGCATGTCGCTCGAGGCCTTCGGCAATGGCGGGCTGTTCGGCCGGGGCCCCGGCGAGGGGCGGGTGAAGGACGTGCTGCCCGACGCGCATGCGGATTTCGTCTTTCCCGTGGCCGCCGAGGAGTTCGGGCTGCTGACCTGCCTCGTCATCCTCGCCATCTTCGCCTTCGTGGTGATCCGCGGCCTGGTGCGGCTGATGGAGGAGCGCGACCTGTTCGTGAGCCTCGCCGCCACCGGGCTGCTCGTGCAGTTCGGCCTGCAGGCCTTCATCAACATGGCCTCCTCGCTGCACCTGATCCCGACCAAGGGCATGACGCTGCCCTTCGTGAGCTATGGCGGCTCCTCGGTGCTCGCGCTCGCCATCGGCATGGGCTTCCTGCTGGCGCTGACGCGCCGGCGCGCGCCGCGCGCGCCCGAGGAGGGCGGGCTGAACCCCTATACGGCGGGCCTGCGCTCGCCCTTCCCCACATGAGGGGGCGCGCATGAGGGGAGCGGCCCTGCGCCCCATCGCCATCGCCGCCGGGGGCACTGGCGGCCACCTGTTCCCCGCCGAGGCGCTCGCGGCGGAACTGGCCGCGCGCGGACAGCGCATCGTGCTGTTCACCGACGCGCGCTCGGCCGCCTTCGACAGCCCGGCATTCGCCAACGCCGAACGCTTCGTGCTGAAGGGCGAGGGGCTGGCAGGGCGCGGCCCCTGGCGCGCGCTGCGGGGCGCGCTGGCGCTCTCGGCCGGCACGCTTGCGGCCCGGCGGCTGCTGCGGCGGCTGGACGCGGCGGCGGTGGTGGGCTTCGGCGGCTACCCGTCCATTCCGCCCGCGCTCGCCGCGCTCAGCCTCGGCGCGCGGCGGCCGGCGCTGATCCTGCACGAGCAGAACGCGGTGCTGGGCCGCGCCAACCGCGCCCTGGCCCCGCGCGCGGAGCTGCTCGCCCTCTCCTATCCCGAGACGGCGCGCGTGCCCGCCGCCGCCCGCACGCGCCATGTCGGCAACCCGGTGCGCCCGGCGCTGGCGGCGCTGGCGGGCGAGCCCTACCCCTCCACCGAGGGCGCGCTGCGACTGCTCGTCATCGGCGGCTCTCTCGGCGCGCGCATCTTCGGCGAGATCGTCCCGCCCGCCGTGGCCGCCCTGCCCGAGGCGCTGCGCGCGCGCCTCGTGGTGACGCAGCAGTGCCGGGTGGAGGATCTCGAGCGCGTGCGCGCCGCCTATGCCGCCGCCGGCATCCCGGCCGAGCTTTCGCCCTTCTTCACCGACATCGCGCGGCGGCTAGCGGGCGCGCATCTCGCGATCGCGCGCGCCGGCGCCTCGACGGTTGCGGAGCTGGCCTGCGCCGGAAGGCCTTCCATCCTCATCCCGCTGCCCGGCGCGATCGACGACCACCAGGCGGCGAACGCCCGCGCGCTCGCCGCGGCGGGGGCCGCGCTCGTGCTGCCCCAGCGGGAGGCGAGCCCCGAGCGGCTCTCGGCCCTGCTCGGCGAATGGCTCGGCTCGGGCGAAAGGCTTGCCGAAGCGGCCCGCCATGCGGCATCCCTCGCCCGGCCCCAGGCCGCCCGGGAGCTTGCGGACGCCGTGCTGGAGGCCGCCGCCCGGACCGCCACCCTCCAGGAGTCCCGCTGATGCGCGCGCTGCCCCTCTCCATCGGGACCATCCATTTCGTCGGCATCGGCGGCATCGGCATGTCGGGCATCGCCGAGGTGCTGCACAATCTCGGCTACTCGGTGCAGGGCAGCGACATCGCGGACGGCTACAACGTGGCCCGGCTGCGCGAGGCCGGCATCCCGGTGGTGATCGGCCATGCCGCCGAGAACCTGGGCGATGCGCAGGTCGTCGTCGTCTCCACCGCCGTGAAGCGCGACAACCCGGAGGTCCAGGCCGCGCGCGCCCGGCTCATCCCCGTGGTGCGCCGGGCCGAGATGCTGGCCGAACTCATGCGCCTCAAATGGGGCATCGCTGTGGGCGGCACCCATGGCAAGACGACGACGACCAGCCTGATCTCCGCCGTGCTGGAGGCCGCGCGCCTCGACCCCACCGTGATCAACGGCGGCATCATCAACGCCTATGGCACCAACACCCGCATGGGCACGGGCGAGTGGATGGTGGTGGAGGCCGACGAGAGCGACGGCAGCTTCCTGCGCCTGCCCGCGACCGTCGCCGTGGTCACAAACATGGACGCCGAGCACCTGGACCACTGGGGCAGCGAGGAGGCGATGCGCGAGGGCTACGCGCAGTTCGTCTCCAACATCCCCTTCTACGGCTTCGCCGTGCTTTGCATGGACCATCCGGCCGTCCAGGCGATGATCCCGCGCCTCGATCGGCGAATCGTCACCTACGGCTTCTCGCCCCAGGCCGATGTGCGCGCCGAGAAGGTGCTGACGGACCGCCTCGGCGCCACCTTCGAGGTCAGCATCCAGGACCGGCTGACGCGCCGCGTGCGCACCATGAAGCCCTTCCGCCTGCCCATGCTGGGGGCGCACAACGTGCAGAACGCGCTGGCCGCCATCGCCATCGGCGTGGAGATGGAGGTGCCCGAGGACGTGATCCGCCAGGCGCTCGCCGGCTTCAAGGGCGTGAAGCGCCGCTTCACCCGCGTGGGCGAGGTGGGCGGCATCCATGTGATCGACGACTACGGCCACCATCCGGTCGAGATCGCGGCCGTGCTCAAGGCCGCCCGCCAGGCCGGCGCGCGCGACGTGATCGCGGTGGTGCAGCCGCATCGCTACTCGCGCCTCTCGCAGCTCTTCGGCGAGTTCTGCACCTGCATGAACGACGCGGGCACCGTCATCGTCGCCGATGTCTATGCCGCGGGCGAGGCGCCCATCCCCGGCGTGGACAAGGAGGCGCTGGTGGAGGGGCTGCGCGCGCGCGGGCATCGCAGCGTGGTGCCGCTGCCCTCGCCCGAGCATCTGCCGGAGATGATCCACGCCATCGCCCGGCCCGGGGACTACGTCGTCTGCCTCGGTGCGGGCAACATCACCGCCTGGGCGCATGCGCTGCCCGAGCAGATCGCGGCGCTGCAGGCGCAGTCCGGCCTGGCGGGAGGGGCGCGCGTGACGCCCTTGCGCCGTGCCTGAGGCCCGCTTCATGGAACAGACCGAGGAGGGGGTGCGCTGGCCGCTTGACCGGCGTGCGCTCGACCTTCCGCTGCGCATCCGCGGCCGCATGGAGCGCGCCGTGCCGCTCGCCCCCTTCACCTGGTTCCGCGTGGGCGGGCCGGCGCAGTGGCTCGCGCGCCCGGCCGATATGCAGGACCTGCTCGATCTGCTCTCCGGTCTGGAGGACGGGGTGGCGCTGACGGCGATCGGCGCCGCCTCCAACCTCATCGTGCGCGACGGCGGCGTGCGCGGGGTGGTGCTGCGCCTGCCCGCGCGCGGCTTCGGCCGCATCGAGGTGGAGGCGGATGGCGTGGTCGCCGGCGCGGCCGCGCTCGACGCCACGGTGGCCGAGCACGCAGCCGCCGCGGGGCTGGGCGGGCTCGAGTTCCTCTGCGGCATCCCGGGCAGCATCGGCGGCGCGGTGGCGATGAACGCCGGCGCCTACGGGCGCGAGATCGCCGATGTGCTGGACTGGGCGGATGTCGCCACGCCCCAGGGCCTGCTGCGGCTGGATGCGGCGGCGCTGCGCCTTTCCTACCGGCATGCGGCGCTGCCCGCGCGCGGCGTCGTCACGCGCGCGCGGCTGCGCGCCACCCCGGCCGCGAAGCCCGCCATCGCCGCGCGCATGGCCGAGATCCGCGTGGCGCGCGAGGCGAGCCAGCCCGTGCGTGCGCGCACCGGCGGCAGCACCTTCCGCAACCCGCCCGGCCGGAAGGCCTGGGCGCTGATCGAGGCCGCCGGCTGCCGGGGAATGCGCCTCGGCGCGGCGCAGGTCAGCGAGAAGCACTGCAACTTCCTGATCAACACCGGCGGCGCCACGGCGGCCGAGATCGAGGATCTGGGCGAGGCGGTGCGCGCCCGGGTGCTCGCGCATTCGGGCGTCTCGCTCGAATGGGAAATCCACCGCATCGGAGAGCGCGCATGACGCATGTGGCGGTGCTCTACGGCGGCGTCTCGGCCGAGCGCGAGGTGAGCCTCTCCTCCGGCCGGCAGGTGATCGCGGCGCTGCGCGAGGCGGGCTTCGAGGTCACGCCCATCGAGGTGACGGAGGATCTTCCCGCCGTGCTCGGCGCGCTGGCGGCGGCGCGGCCCGAGGCCGTGTTCAACGCCCTGCACGGCCGCTTCGGCGAGGATGGCAGCATCCAGGGCGTGCTGGACTGGCTGGGCCTGCCCTACACCCATTCGGGGGTGCGCGCCTCCGCCGTGGCCATGGACAAGGCCGCCGCCAAGGCGGTGTTCCGGGCGCATGGGCTGCCCGTGGCCGAGCATCGCGTGGTCAGCCCCGCAGAGCTCGCCGAGGCCGACCCTCTGCCCCGCCCCTATGTGGTGAAGCCGGTGGACGAGGGCAGCAGCGTCGGCGTCGCCATCCTGCGCGAGGGCGACAATCGCCGGCGCGAGATCGCGCTTTCCTGGCGGCACGGGCCGCGCATCATGGCCGAGAGCTACATCCCCGGGCGCGAGCTGACCGTGGCGGTGATGGGCGAGCGCGCGCTGGCGGTCACCGAGATCGCCACCGAGGCCGGCTTCTACGACTACGAGGCGAAATACGCCGCGGGCGGCAGCCGGCACCTGCTGCCCGCGCCGGTGCACCCGGCCATCGCGGAGGAGGCGCTGCGCGTGGCGCTGGCGGCGCACCGGGCGCTGGGATGCCGGGGCGTCTCGCGCGCCGATTTCCGCTACGACGACACGACGGGCGAGCCGGGCCGGCTCTATCTGCTGGAGGTGAACACCCAGCCCGGCATGACGCCGACCTCGCTGCTGCCCGAGCAGGCGGCGCATCTCGGCATTCCCTTCCCCGATCTCTGCGCCTGGATGGTGCGGGAGGCGCGGCATGGCGCGTAGCCCCGCGCGCAAGCCGCCCGCCCGCGCGCGCGCGGCCGCGGCGCCGAAGCGGCCCTCGCCCACCGGGATCTTCCTGCGCCAGCACCGGGGGCTGTTGCGGGCGGCGGGGGTGGGGCTGCTGCTGCTCGGCCTGATCGGCGCGGGGGCGGCCGGCTTCGCGGCGCTCGACCCCGCCGGCCGCGCGCGCGACGCGGCCGCCTGGCTGGCCGGCGTGGGGCGGGCCCCCGGCCTCGCGGTGCGGGAAATCCGCATCGAGGGGCGGGAGTTCACGCCGCGCGAGGCGCTGCTGGGCGCCAT
>JBKBSR010000168.1:0-7029 GCA_046291055.1 Roseococcus sp. | reverse complement strand
CGCGCGCGCGGCGCCGGCCGGCCCAAATTCGTGCTGCATGACGGCCCGCCTTACGCGAACGGCCCGCTGCACATCGGCCACGCGCTGAACAAGATCCTCAAGGACGTGATCAACCGCGCCGCCCAGATGGCGGGCTACGACGCCGAGTACATTCCCGGCTGGGACTGCCACGGCCTGCCCATCGAGTGGAAGGTGGAGGAGGAATACCGCAACCCCAAGGGCAGGTATCAGGGCGGGCGGAAGAAGGAGGAGGTGCCGGTGCTGGAGTTCCGCGCCGAGTGCCGCGCCTACGCCCAGCACTGGCTCGAGGTGCAGCGCGAGGAGTTCATCCGCCTCGGCGTGGCGGGCGACTGGGAGAACCGCTACGCCACCATGGACTTCGAGAGCGAGGCGGTGATCGCCGAGGAGATCGGCCGCTTCCTGATGAACGGTTCGCTCTACCGCGGCCTCAGGCCCGTGATGTGGAGCCCGGTGGAGAAGACCGCGCTGGCCGAGGCCGAGATCGAATACCACGATCACGTCTCGCCCACGCTCTGGGCGCGGTTCCCCATCCTGACCGGCCCGCTGACGGGCGCCTCGGTGGTGATCTGGACCACCACGCCCTGGACCATCCCGGGCAACCGGGCCGTGGCCTACGGCCCCGAGATCGACTACGCGATCGTCCATGTCGAGGGCGTGCGCGAGGGCAGCCATCTGCGCCCGGGCGAGACGCTGCTCGTGGCGCTGCCGCTTCTGCCGAAGTTCGAGGAGGAGGCGGGCCTCGCCGCGCACACGCTCAAGCGCGTGATCAAGGGCGCGGAACTGGCCGGGGCCATCTGCGCGCATCCGCTGCGCGGCTTCGGATACGACTTCGAGGTGCCGCTCCTGCCCGGCGATTTCGTCACCACCGAGGCCGGCACGGGCTTCGTCCACATCGCGCCCGGCCATGGCGAGGACGACTTCGCGCTGGGCCGCGCGCATGGCCTGCCCGTGCCCGAGACTGTGAACGACGACGGCACCTTCACGCACCACGCTCCGGGCTTCGAGGGGCTGCACGTCTTCAAGGCGCATGACGCCGTCTATGCCGCCTGCGAGAAGGCCGGCACGCTGGTCGCCAAGGGGAAGCTCACGCACAGCTACCCCCATTCCTGGCGCTCCAAGAAGCCGGTGATCTTCCGCGCCACGCCGCAATGGTTCATCGCGATGGACGACGCCAACGCGATCCGCGACAAGGCGCTGGCGGCCATCGCGGCGACGCGCTTCATCCCCGATTCCGGGCGCAACCGCATCGGCGGCATGGTGGCCTCGCGGCCCGACTGGTGCATCAGCCGCCAGCGCGCCTGGGGCGTGCCCATCCCCGTCTTCGTGGACCGCCGCAGCGGCGAGCCGCTGCGCGACGCCGCCGTGATGGCGCGCATCGTCGCGGCCTTCCGCGCCGAGGGCGCGGACGCCTGGTACCGGCCCGGCGCGGCCGCCCGCTTCCTCGGCAGCGAGCGCGACCCGGCCGACTACGAGCAGGTGATGGACATCGTGGACGTGTGGTTCGAGTCCGGCTCGACCCACGCCTTCGTGCTGGGGCCGCGCAACCTCCCCTTCCCGGCCGATCTCTACCTCGAGGGCAGCGACCAGCACCGCGGCTGGTTCCAGTCCTCGCTGCTGGAGAGCGTGGGCACGCGCGGCGTCGCCCCCTTCAAGGCGGTGCTGACGCACGGCTTCACGCTGGACGAGCAGGGGCGGAAGATGTCGAAATCGCTCGGCAACGTCACCGCGCCGCAGGAGGTGATCGCCAAATATGGCGCCGACATCCTGCGCCTGTGGGTGATGAACACCGACATCACCGAGGACCAGCGCATCGGCAGGAACATCCTCGAGCAGCAGGCGGAGCTGTATCGGCGCATCCGCAACACGCTGCGCTGGCTGCTCGGCTCGCTGCACGGCTTCGACGCGGCGGAGGAGACGCTGCCCCACGCCGCGCTGCCCGAGCTGGAGCGCTGGGTGCTGCACCGCCTCTCCGAACTCGACCAGCGCATCCGGGCCGCGGTGGCGAGCCATGACTGGACGGGCGTGATGCCCGAGATCCATGGCTTCTGCGCCACCGACCTCAGCGCCTTCTACTTCGACATCCGCAAGGACAGCGTCTATTGCGACGCGGCGTCGAGCCCGCGCCGCCGCGCCTGCCGCACCGTGCTGGACCGGCTGCACCGCTGCCTCTGCGCCTGGCTCGCGCCCATGCTGCCCTTCACGGCGGAGGAGGCCTGGCTCGCCCGCTTCGGCGAGGCGGCCGAAAGCGTGCACCTGCAGCTCTTCCCCGAGATCCCGGCCGAGTGGCGCGATCCGGCGCTGGCGGCGAAATGGGCGCGCATCCGCGAACTCCGCCGCGAGGTGACGGCCGAGCTCGAGCGCGCGCGGGCGGCGGGCGAGATGGGATCGAGCCTGCAGGCCGCCCCGGTTCTGGCCCTGCCAGAGAGCGACCTCGGCCTGCTGGACGCCGCGGGCTGGGCGGAGGTGTGCATCACCTCGGGCTTCGCGCTGGAGCCGGGCCCGACCGCCGCGGCCCGCTTCCTGCCCGCGCCCGGCCGGAAATGCGAGCGCTGCTGGAAGCTGCTGCCCGAGGTCGGCGCCTCGGCCGCGCATCCCGGCCTCTGCCGCCGCTGCGAGGCGGTGGTGGAGGGGGGATGACCCCCTCGCTGCGCCTCGGCCTCGCCTTCGCCCTGCTGCTGCTGGTGCTCGATCAGGCCAGCAAGTGGTGGATCCTGGAGGTCGTGGAGCTGCCGTGGCGGCGCAACATCCCCCTGCTCGCGCTGGGGCCCCTGGGGCTCGACCTCACCATGGTGTGGAACCGCGGCGTCACCTTCGGGCTGCTCTCGGGCGAGGGCGCCTGGAACCAGGCGGTTCTGGGGGGCGTCGCGCTGGCGGTGGCGGGCTTCCTGGTCCACTGGCTGCGCCGGGCGGAGACGCGCCTCGTCGCCCTCGCCCTCGGCGGCGTCATCGGCGGCGCGGTGGGCAACGTGATCGACCGCGTCCGCTTCGGCGCGGTGGTGGATTTCGTGGATGTGCACGCCTGGGGCTGGCACTGGTATGTGTTCAACCTGGCCGATGCGGCCATCGTCTGCGGCGTGATCGCGCTGGTGGCCGACGCGCTGCTGCGGCCGCAGGGCGGCAAGCCCGGCTCGAAGAAGGAGGCCGCCTGATGGCCCGGATCGTCCTCGCCGCGCTGGCCGGGCTGCCGCTCGCCTGCGCCGCGCCGGCCCCACCGCCGCCCGCCGCGCCCGCCGCGGCGCCGGGCGGCGTCACGCGCAGCGCCACCCCCGCGCCGGTGCCCGGCGTGGCGGGCCGCCAGCTCAGCCCCGCCGAGGGCCCCGGCGTCACCCACCGCGAGAGCCTGCTGCCGGATTCGGGCGCGCTGGGCAATGCGGGGCTGGACGGCGCCCTGCCCGACCTCGCCCGCCCCGTCCTGCCGCGCCGATGAGGGGCGCACGCCTTGATCCGGCCGGAAAGCCGGCGCAAGGAAGGGCCATGAAGCCCGCCCGCGCCGCCCCCCGCCTTCTCCTGCTCGCCGCCCTCGGCCCGCTCGCCGCCTGCGGGCCGGAAACCGCGCGCACCATCGGCCTGACGCGCGACGCCCCGGACGAGTTCCAGGTGACGACGCGCGCCCCCCTCTCCATGCCGCCCATGCTGGGCCAGCTCCCGCCGCCGCGCCCCGGCGCGCCCCGCCCGCAGGAGGTCGCGGCCCGCGACCAGGCCGAGGCCGCCCTCGCCCCCGGCGCCATGCTCGGCAACCCGGGCCGCCCCACCGCCCCCACGGCGGGCGAGCAGGCCCTGCTGGCGCAGACCGGCCGCGCCGCGCCCAGCGACATCCGCGCCACCGTGGATTCGGAGACCACCCGCCTCGACCGCGCGAGCCGCGGCCTGGTGGACCGCGTGCTGTTCTGGCAGCCCCCGCCGGAGCCGGGCATCCCCGTGGACCCCGCGCGCGAGGCGCAGCGCCTGCGCGAGAACGCCGCGCTGGGCCGCGACCCGGGCGACGGGCAGACGCCCATCATCCAGCCCCAGCGCCGCAGCCTGTTCACCGGCTGGCGGCTCTGGTGAGGGGCGGGGCGCCGGCCCTCCCGCCCGCGCCCGCGCGCGCTATATCGGGGGCATGACCCCCATTCCCCGCCGCACCGCGCTGAAGGGCGCCGCCGCCACCCTGGCCCTGCCCGCCCTCGCCGAGCCCGCCCTGGCCCAGCCCGCCCCGGCGCAGGCCGGCGCGCCCGCGCCGCGCCGGCCGGACGCGCCGCTCTTCGGCGCCGTGACCTGGACGCTGGCCAACGGGCTGCGCGTGGTGCTGGCCGAGAACCGGCGCGCCCCGGTGGCCGCGCATTACCTCTACGTCGCCGCCGGCGCGGGCGAGGACCCGGCGGGCCGCTCCGGCCTCGCCCATTTCCTCGAGCACATGATGTTCAAGGGCAGCCCGGCCATCCCCTCGGGCGCCTTCAGCCGCACCGTGGCGCGCGAGGGCGGGCAGGACAACGCCTTCACCAGCCGCGACGTGACAGGCTATTTCCAGACCGTCGAGGCCTCGCGCCTGCCGCTGATGATGCGCATGGAGGCCGACCGCCTCGCCGCCCCCCTGCTGCCCGAGGCGGAGCTGGAGCCCGAGCGCGGCGTGGTGCTGGAGGAGCGCCGCCAGCGCACCGACGCCAACCCCCGCGCCCGCTTCCGCGAGGCCTTCGACGCCGCCATGTGGGGCGCGCAGCACTGGCGCGGCCGCCCGCTGATCGGCTGGGAGGAGGAGATCCGCGCCATCACCCGGCAGGACATGGCGGCCTTCCACGCCGAGCACTACGCGCCGGGCAACTGCGTGCTGGTGGTGGCCGGCGATGTGCGCGAGGCCGATCTGCGCCGCTGGGCCGAGGAGTTCTACGGCCCCATCCCCGCCCGGCCCTTCGCCGGCCGCCGCCGCGCCCCGCCCCCCGCCGCCGCCGTGGAGGCGCGGCTCGACCGGCGCGACCCCGCGGTGCGCGAGGCGAGCTTCCTCGCCGCCTTCTCCGCCCCCTCGGCCACCTGGGGCGAGACGGCGCTGGCCGATCCGCTGGAGGTGCTGGCGCATCTGCTGGGCGGCGGGCCGGGTTCGCGCCTGCACCGCGCGCTGGTGGAGGGCGGCCTCGCGGTCACCGCCGGCGCCGCCTATGACGGGGATGTGGCGGGTGTGGGCAGCTTCCTGCTCTTCGCCACGCCGCGGCCGGGCGTCGCGCCCGAACGGCTGGAGCAGGCGATCCGCGACGAGGTGGCCCGCCTGCTCGATTCCGGCGCGAGCGAGGCCGAGCGCGCGCGCAGCATCCGCCAGCAGACGGCGGGCGCGCTGCTCGCCCTCGACGGGCTCGGCGCCGCGCCGCGCATGCTGGGCGGGGCGCTGGCCATCGGCCTGCCGCTCGAGGCGGTGGAGCATTGGCCGCAGCGCCTCGCCGCCGTCACGCTCGATCAGGTGAACCGCGCGGCGCGTCAGGTGCTGGGCGCGCCCGGCGTCGCCACCTCCGGCTGGCTGCTGCCGGCATGAGCCCCGCCACGCCCGCGCACCCCAGGAAGGCCCGCTGACATGTCCGAGACGGTGTTCGGGGTGGCGCTGCCGCCCCGCCGCGGCTTCTCCGTGCCCATCCAGATCGTCGAGGCCGGCGGGATCACCGCCTGGCTGGTGGAGGAGCATTCCGTCCCCGTCGTCTCGCTCGCCTGGTCCTGGCCGGGCGGCCAGGCCATGGACCCGGCGGGGCGCGAGGGGCTCTCCGGCCTCGCCGCCGGCATGCTGACCGAGGGCGCGGGGGATCTCCCCTCGCTCGCCTTCCAGGATGCGCTGCGCGATGCGGGCATCGGCCTTTCCTTCTCGGCGGGGCGGGACGCCTTCGAGGGCGGCTTCCGCGCCCTGACCGAGGCGCTGCCCGAGGCGCTGCGCCTCGCCCGCCTCGCCATGGCCGCGCCGCGCCTGGATGCGGAGGCGCTCGCACGGCTCAAGGCGCGGGCGGTGCTGGGCGCGCGCCAGCAGCTCGAGACCCCGGGCGGGCTGGCGCGCCGCGCCTTCTGGGAGGCGGGCTTCCCCTCCTCGCCGGCCGGGCGGCTCAGCACGCCCGAGAGCCTCTCCGCCGTCACCGCCGAGGAGATCCGCGCCGCGCTGGCCGCCCAGCTCCGGCGCGAGGGGGTGCTGGTGGTGGCCGCCGGGGCGCTGGACGCGGGGGCGCTGCGCGCGCTGCTGGAGGCGCTCTTCTCCCCCCTGCCGGCCGGGGCGCCGCCCGCCGCCGCGCCCCTGCCGCCGCTTTCGCCCTTCGGCCTCGCGCGCCGGGCCATCGCCGCGCCCCAGTCGAGCCTCGTCTTCGGGCAGGAGGCGCTGCCCCCCACCGACGCGGACTGGGAGGCACAGCAGGTGATGCTGCGCATCCTGGCCGGGGGCGGCTTCAGCTCGCGCCTGATGCGCAAGGTGCGCGAGGAGCGCGGGCTGACCTACGGCATCGGCGCGGGGCTCGAAGTGCTGCTCGGCCGGGCGCTGATCATCGGCTCCGTCGCCACCGAGAACGCCCAGGTGGGCGAGGTGTGGCGGCTGATCCGCGCCGCCTGGGCCGAGATGGCCGAAGCCGGCCCGACGGAGGAGGAGGTGGCGGACGCCATCGCCTTCCTCGCCGGCTCGCTGCCGCTGCAGTTCACCGACAGCCGGCGCACCGCCTCGCTGCTGCTGGGGCTGCGCCAGGCGGGCCGCGCGCCGGAGTGGCTTGCGGGGCGGCCGGCGCGGCTCGCCGCGTTGACCCGCGCCGATGTGGCCCGCGCCGCCGCCCGCGCCCTGCGGCCCGGGGCGCTGGCCCTCGCGGTGGCCGGGGAGCCGCAGGGGCTGTAGCCTTTCCCCCATGGCCACGGAGTCGGGGGGCGGAGCATGACGGCAGCGGAACGGGCCTGGGCGGAACTCGCGGCGCTGGCGTCGGAGCTGGCGGGCTGGCGCCGTTTTCAGGGCGCGGGCGAGGTGTGGATGGACGATTCCGCCAGAGGGATGCCGACGCTACGGGCGGAGACTGCCATAGGAGCGGTGCG
>JBKBSR010000167.1:0-7035 GCA_046291055.1 Roseococcus sp. | reverse complement strand
CGCTGGCCGCCGCGCGCGCCGCCGGCGCGGCGCGCGAGCACGCGGCCTCGGCCCGCCGTCGCCTCGCGCTTCTCTCGCCGCGCGAGGCGGAGGTGCTCGCCCTGCTCGTCGAGGGGCATCCCAACAAGACGGTGGCCGCGCGCCTCGGCATCAGCCCGCGCACGGTGGAGGTGCACCGCGCGAAGCTGATGGAGAAGCTCGAGGTGCGCAGCCTGCCCGAGGCGGTGCGGCTGCACCTGCTGGCGGGGCAGTCGCCCTCCGGCTGAAGCCGTGCCAAGCTCCCTGCCGGGCAGGAGGGAGGAAACGGCATGGAGCTGCCGGCCGAGGTCGAGTTCCGCGAGGAGGGCCCGCGCGAGGGCTTCCAGATCGAGCCGCGCGTCTATCCGCTGGAAGACCGCGCGCGGCTCGTGGAGGCGCTGGCCGAGACGGGGCTGCGCTACATCCAGGTGGCGAGCTTCGTCAGTCCGAAGGCCGTGCCGCAGATGGCCGACAGCGAGCAGCTCTTCGCAGCCATCCGCAAGCGCCCGGGCGTGACCTACGCCGCGCTCTGGCTGAACGAGAAGGGCTTCCTGCGCGCGCTCGCCACACCGGGCGTGGATGTGCGCGCCCGCCTCGCCTACTACGCCTCAGACGCCTTCGCCCGGCGCAACAACGGCTGCCCGGCCGAGGAGATGGCGGCGCGCCAGCAGGGCTGGATGGCGCTCTACGCCGAGCACGGCCTGAAGGTGGAGACGATGACGGTGCTCGCCGCCTTCGGCTGCAACTTCGAGGGCGATGTGCCGCCCGCGCGCAGCGTCGCCGCCGCGCGCGCGGCCGAGGCGCTGTGCCGCGCCCAGGGCTATGGCGTGCCGAAGATCCTGCTCGCCGACACCATGGGCTGGGCCAACCCCGTGGCGGTGAAGCGCCTGGTGGGCGCGGTGCGCGAGGCGGCGCCCACGGCGCGCGTGGGGCTGCACCTGCACGACACGCGCGGCCTCGGCGCGGCCAACATGCTCGCGGGCCTCATGATGGGGGTGGACCTGTTCGACAGCTCGGTGGCCGGGCTCGGCGGCTGCCCCTTCTCCGCGCCGGGCGACGTCACCGCCGCGGGCAACATCTGCACCGAGGACATGGTGTTCATGTGCCACGAGATGGGCATCGCCACCGGGGTGGACCTGGAGGCGCTGCTGGAGGCGGCGCACCTCGCGGAATCCATCATCGGCCGGCGGCTCAACGGTCATCTGCTGCGGGCGGGCAGCCTCGCGCGCTTCCGCGCGGCACGGGCGCTCGCCGCCCGGGCGTGAGGCCGATCGAGAGCGCGCTCGACGTCTCGGGCGCGCTCTTCGCGGCGCGGCGCGCGGCGGTCGAGGAGAAGCTCGCCGCGCTGCGCGCGCTGGAGGCCGGGGCGGCCGCCGCCTCGGCGCGCGGCACGGCGGCATGGGCGGCGCGCGGCAAGCTTCCTCCGCGCGAGCGCCTCGCGCGGCTGCTGGACGCGGACCGCCCCTTCCTGCCGCTGATGAGCCTCGCCGGATACGGCACGGAGGAGGATGCCGTGCCCGGCGGGGCGCAGCTCGCGGGCATCGGCTTCGTCGCCGGAACGCGCGTGATGGTGGTGGCCACCGACGCGGGCATCGCCGGCGGCGCGCTGAGCGAGATGGGCAACCGCAAGCTGCTGCGCTGCCAGGAGATCGCGGCCGAGAACCGCCTGCCCTTCCTGCACCTGGTCGAGAGCGCGGGGGCCAATCTGCTCAAGTATCGCGTCGAGAAGTTCGTCAACGGGGGCGCGATCTTCCGCAACCTCGCGCGGCTCTCGGCGGCGGGGATTCCCGTGATCACCTCCGTCCACGGTCCCTCGGCCGCGGGCGGGGCGTATATGCCCGGCCTGTCGGACCATGTGGTGATGGTGGAGGGGCAGGGGCGCGCCTATCTCGCCGGGCCCGCGCTGCTGCGCGCCGCCACCGGCGAGCAGGCGGAGGACGAGGCGCTGGGCGGGGCGGCGATGCACGCGCGCGTCTCGGGCCTGTGCGAGCACCTCGCCGCCGACGACGCCGAGGCCGTGGCGCTGCTGCGCGAGATCGTGGCGAGCCTCGACTGGCGCGCCGAGGCCCCGCCGCCGCCCCGCCCCCCGCGCCCGCCCCGCCACGATCCCCGGGAACTCGCCGGCGTCATGCCCGCGGATTTCCGCGAGCCGGTGGACATGCGCGAGGTGATCGCGCGCCTCGTGGACGACAGCGCCTTCCTGCCCTTCAAGCCCGATTACGGGCCGGCCACGGTCTGCGGCCGCGCGCGCATCGAGGGGCACGCCATCGGCATCCTCACCAACAACGGCCCGCTCGACCCCGCCGGCGCGGCCAAGGCCACGCATTTCGTGCAGGCGGCGGCGCAGACCGGCACGCCGCTGCTCTGGCTGCAGAACACCACGGGCTTCATCGTCGGCCGCGCCAGCGAGGAGGCCGGCATGGTCAAGCACGGCGCGAAGCTGATCCAGGCGCTGAGCAACGCGCCCGTGCCGCAGGTGACCATCCTGTGCGGCGCGAGCTTCGGCGCGGGCAACTACGGCATGTGCGGGCGCGCCTTCGGCCCGCGCTTCCTGTTCTCCTGGCCGCTGTCGCGCACCGCCGTGATGGGCGCGGCGCAGGCCGCGGGCACCATGGAGATCGTGGCGCGCGCCGCCGCCGCCCGCCGGGGCGAGCCGCCGGACGAGGCGCGCCTCGCCGCGCAGCGGCAGGCCATCACCGCGAGTTTCGAGCGCCAGTCCGACGCCTTCGTCACCTCCGGCCTGCTGCTGGACGACGGCGTGATAGACCCGCGCGAGACGCGCGCCATCCTCGCCTTCCTGTTCGAGACCATCCGCGAGGGGGAGGCGCGCAGGCTCCACCCCGTGCAGTTCGGAGTCGCCCGCCCATGATGCTCACCCCCGAGCACCGCGCGCTGATGGAGAGCGTGCGCCGCTTCGTCGCCGAGGAGATCGACCCCTTCGTGGACGAGTGGGAGGAGGCCGAGCGCTTCCCCTCGCGCGAGCTGTTCCGCAAGGCCGGGCGGCTGGGGCTGTTCGGCCTCACCAAGCCGGTCGAATACGGCGGGCAGGGGCTCGACTTCTCCTACTCCGTCGCGGCGGGCGAGGCGCTGGGCGCGATGAAGGCGCAGGGCGTGGGCATGGCGCTCTCCGTGCAGTCCGACATGGCGACCCCCGCGCTCGCCGAGTTCGGCAGCGACGCGCTGCGCGCCGAGTATCTCGCCCCCGCCATCGCGGGCGAGGTGGTGGTGGCGATCGGCGTCTCCGAGGCGGGCGCGGGCTCGGACGTCGCCTCCATCCGCACCGTGGCGCGGCGCGACGGCGAGGACTACGTGATCTCCGGCGGCAAGATGTGGATCACCAACGGCATGGAGGCGGACTGGGTCTGCCTGCTCGCCAACACCGGCGGCGACGATCCGCACCGCAACAAGAGCCTGATCGTGCTGCCGCTGCGCGAGCGCCCGGGCGGGCCGGACCGGCCGGGCGTGACGCGGCGCAAGATCCGCAAGTTCGGCATGTGGTGCAGCGACACGGCGCAGCTCTTCCTCGACGAGGTGCGCGTGCCCTGCCGCAACCGCATCGGCGAGGAGGGCAGGGGCTTCGCCTACCAGATGCGCCAGTTCCAGGAGGAACGGCTGAACGCGGCCGCGCGGCGGCTCGCCATCGGCGGGCTGATCGAGCATGTGGCGGACTATCTGCGGACGCGCGAGGCCTTCGGCCGGCCGCTGCTCGACAACCAGTTCATCCAGTTCAAGCTCGCCGAGCTCAAGACCGAGGTGGAGGCGCTGCGCGCGCTGACCTGGCGCGCCACCGAGCTCTACGTCGCCGGCGAGGACGTGACGGAGCTCGCCTCCATGGCGAAGCTCAAGGCCGGCCGCGTCTCGCGCGAGGTGGCGGACTGGTGCATGCAGTTCATGGGCGGCATGGGCTATACCTGGGAGAACTGGATCAGCCGCGCCTACCGGGACTTCCGCCTGGGCTCCATCGGCGGCGGGGCGGATGAGGTGATGCTGCAGATCATCGCCCGCCGCATGGGGCTCGACGCGCGCAAGGGGCGGCGATGAGGCTGCTCGTCGCCAATCGCGGCGAGATCGCGCGGCGCATCGCGCGCACCGCCCGGCGCATGGGCATCGCCGTGCTCGCCGTCCATTCGGCGGCGGATGCCGGCGCGCCGCATCTGCGCGAGGCGGAGGCGGCCGCGCCCCTGCCGGGCGGCTATCTCGACATCGAGGGGCTGATCTCGGCCGCGCGCGCGCTGGGCGCGACGGCGGTGCACCCGGGCTACGGCTTCCTCTCCGAACGCGCGGCCTTCGCCGAGGCGGGGGCGCGGGCGGGGCTGCTCTTCGTCGGCCCGCCCGCGCGCGTCATCGCCGCGATGGGCGACAAGGCGGAGGCGAAGCGCCTGGCGCGGGAAGCCGGCGTCCCCTGCCTCGAGACGGCCGAGCCCACGGAGGAGGCCGCCGCGCGACTCGGCTTTCCAGTGATGGTGAAGGCTGCGGCGGGCGGCGGCGGGCGCGGCATGCGCCGGGTGGAGGGGCCGGCCGCGCTGCCCGAGGCGCTGGCCCTGGCCCGGCGCGAGGCCGAGCAGGCCTTCGGCGACGGGCGGCTGCTGCTCGAGCCCTGCCTGGATGGCGCGCGGCATGTGGAAATCCAGGTGCTCGCCGATGCGCACGGCCATGCCATCCATCTCGGCGAGCGCGACTGCTCGGTGCAGCGCCGCCACCAGAAGCTGATCGAGGAGGGCCCGGCGCTCGACGCGGAAACCCGCGCCGCGATGGGCGAGGCCGCGCTGCGCCTCGCCCGCGCCGTGGGCTATGTCGGCGCGGGGACGGTGGAGTTCCTCCTCGCCCCCGATGGCCGCTTCGTCTTTCTCGAGATGAACACGCGCCTGCAGGTGGAGCATGGCGTGACCGAGGCGCTGACCGGGATCGACCTCGTGGAGTGGCAGTTGCGCATCGCGCGCGGCGAGACGCTGGCGCTGCGCCAGGAGGAGGTGCGGCTCTCGGGCCACGCCATCGAGGCGCGGCTCTGCGCCGAGGATCCGGCGCAGGGCTTCGCGCCCCAGTCGGGCCCCGTGCTGGCCTGGCGCCCGCCCGAGGGTGTGCGCGTGGATCATGCGCTGGAGGCGGGGCGCGACATCCCGCGCGACTACGACACCATGCTCGCCAAGATCATCGCCCATGCGCCGACGCGCGAGGAGGCGCGCGCCCGCCTTGCCGCCGCGCTGGACGAGACGCTGCTGCTCGGCGTGGCGAGCAACCGCGCGCTGCTCGCCGCCGTGCTGCGCGCGCCGCGCTTCGCCGAGGGGCCGCCCGATACCGGCTGGCTCGAGCGCGAGGGCGGTGCGCTGGCGGCGGAGGGCGAGGAGGGCGCCCTCGCCGCGCTGGGGGCCCTGCTGCTCGCCGGCATCCGCCACGACACGCCCCCGCCCTTCGCCGGTTGGCCCGGCCATGTGCTCGACCTCGAGGGTCCGCGCCGCGCGGCCATCGCCTGGGAGGGGGAATGGCGCGTGGCGCTGGGCGAGGCCGCGCACCGCATCGCGCTCGCGCCCGGGCTCGCCTCGGTGGACGGGATCGCGCGGCCGCTCGCCTTCGCCGGGGACGGGCGGGCGATTCACCTCCAGTGGGGTGGGCGCGACCTGCGCCTCGCCCGCCACGCGCCGCGCCGGGCCGGCGAGGCGGCGGGCGATGGCGCGCTGCGCGCCCCCTTCGCCGCCATGGTGGCGCGCATCGCCGTGCGCGAGGGCGAGGCGGTGCGCGCGGGCCAGACGCTGCTGGTGCTGGAGGCGATGAAGGTGCAGACGCCCATCCTCGCGCCGCGCGACGGGGTGGTGGAGGCGCTGCCCGCTGCGGGCCGGCGTGAGGTCTCGGCCGGCATGCTGCTCGCCGTGCTGCGGGAGGCGTGATGCGCCCGCTCGAGGGGATCACGGTGCTCGACCTCACCCGCGTCGTGGCGGGGCCCTGGGCGACGCAGCTCCTGGGCGATCTCGGCGCGACGGTGTGGAAGGTGGAGCCGCCGGGGGCGGGCGACGACACGCGCCGCATCGGCCCGCATCTGCGCGACGCCTCCGGCGCGCCGACGCGCGAGAGCGCCTTCTACCTCGCCTGCAACCGCAACAAGCGCGGCCTCGCCATCGACGTGCAGCGGCCCGAGGGCGCGGCGCTGGTGCGCGACCTCGCCGCGCGCGCCGATGTCTTCGTGGAGAACAGCAAGGCCGGCAGCCTCGAGAAGCTCGGCCTCGGCGCGGCGCAGCTTCGTGCGCTGAACCCGCGCCTCGTCACCTGCTCCATCACCGGCTTCGGCCCCGACGGACCCTATGCGAAGCGCCCGGCCTATGACGTGATCATGCAGGGCTTGGCCGGGCTGATGAGCACGGTGGGCGAGCCGGACGGCCCGCCCACCCGCACCGCCATCCCCATCGCGGATCTGTTCACCGGCATGACGGCGGCGGTGGGCGTGCTGGGCGCGCTGCTGCGGCGCGCGCGGACGGGCGAGGCCGGGCATGTGGACTGCGCCATGCTCGACGCCTCGGTGGCGATGAACGCCCATCTGATGCTGGGCTTCCTGATGACGGGCGAGATCCCGGCGCGCATCGGCAACGCGAACCCCGTCGCCGCGCCCTCCAACGTCTATGCCACGGCCGATGGGCATGTGATCCTCGGTGCGGGGAATGACCGGCAGTTCGCGGCGCTCTGCGCGGCGCTCGGCCGGGCCGATCTCGCCGCCGATCCGCGCTTCGCCTCCAACGACCTGCGCGTGCGCCACCGTGCGGCGCTGGATGCGGAGGTGGCGGCGGCGCTGCGCACGCGCCCCTCGGCCGCGTGGATCGCGGCGCTGGAGGCGGCGGGCGTGCCCTGCGGTCCCATCCAGGACATGCGCGGCGTGGCCGATGATCCGCAGGTGGCGCATCGCGGCCTGATCCGCCGCGTGGAGCACGGCGCGGGGGGGGCGGCGCCGCTGCTGCGCAGCCCGCTCCGGCTCTCGGGGGCGGAGGCGCCGCTCGACGCGCCGCCGCGGCTCGGGGCCGACACGGCGGCGGT
>JBKBSR010000166.1:0-7038 GCA_046291055.1 Roseococcus sp. | reverse complement strand
CCGCTGCGCCTGCGCCGCTGGGCGGGCTGAGGGGGCGGGAGGATGGCGCTGCCCCGCACCGTGGCCTTCTACATCGGCCGGCGCTTCTTCGGCGCGGTGCTGATCATGCTGGCGGCGCTGACGCTGCTGGTCGCGCTGTTCGACTTCGTGGAGCTGCTGCGCCGCGCCGCCGGCCGGGCCGAGGCGAGCTTCGCCATCGTCGCCACCATCGCCGGGCTGCGCATGCCCTTCGTGGCGACGCAGATCCTGCCCTTCGCCATCCTGCTGGGCGGCATGCTGGCCTTCTGGCGGCTCGCCCGGTCCTCGGAGCTGATCGTGGCGCGCGCGGCCGGCATTTCGGCCTTCGCCTTCCTGGCCGGGCCGGTGCTGGTGGCGATCGGCTTCGGCGCGGTGGCGGTGGCGGCCGTTTCGCCCCTCTCCTCGGCCATGCTGGCGCGGGCCGAACGGCTCGATGCCTCCTACCTGCGCGCGGGCGGGGGGGTGACGGCGCTGGCCGGCGGGCGGCTGTGGCTGCGCCAGGGCGATGCGGGGCTCGAGCCCGGGGGGGTGGCCATCCTCACCGGCCGGCCCACCCGTCTGCTCGCCACCGACCGCGCGGGCGAGTTCACCCTCTCGGGGGTGAGCATCTGGCGCCTCTCGCGCCAGGATCGGGTGTTGCAGCGCATCGAGGCGCCCAGCATGCGCCTCGCGCCCGGCGCCTGGCTGATCGAGGAGGCGGTGGTCTTCACCCCCGGCCGGCAGCTTCCGGCGGGGCCGCGCCCGCTCGCCCTGCCCACCGACCTCACGCCCGACCGGATCGAGAACAGCTTCGCCTCGCCCGACACCCTCTCCTTCTGGGCGCTGCCCGGCTTCATCGAGGTGCTGGAGCAGGCCGGCTTCTCGGCGCTGCGCCACCGGCTGCAGTTCCACACCATGCTGGCCACCCCCTTCCTGTGCATGGCGATGGGGCTCTTGGCCGCCGGCTTCGCCATGCGCCACTCGCGCCAGGGGGGGGCGGCGCGGGCCATCGGCATCGGCGTGGCCGCGGGCTTCGGCCTGTTCCTGCTCGACCGCGTGACCGGGGAGTTCGGCGAGGCGGGCACGCTGCCGGTCTGGCTGGCGGCCTGGGCGCCCACCGCCACGGGGCTGCTGCTCGCCGTGGCCCTGCTGCTGCATCTGGAGGAAGGCTGATGACGCCGCCCGCCGCGCCCCCGCCTTCCCTGGCCGCGCGCCGCGCGCGCCGGCGCGTTCGCGCGCGCCTCGCCCGGCGGCTGCGCGCCGCGCTCGGCCTGCCGCGTCGGGCGGCGGGGCCGCTCGCGCTCGCGCTGCTCGGCCTGCTCGCCAGCGCGCCGCGCGCTCAGCAATCCGACATGACGGGGGCCATCTTCGCCCCCGGCACGGCGGTGACGGTCAGCCCCGAGGCGGCGCCCGCCGCGCCGGCCGGGCCGCCGCGCGCCGGCGCGCCGGGCGCGGGCCCGGGCCTGCGCGTGGACAACGACACCCCCGTGACCTTCCAGGCCGAGGAGGTGGAGTTCAACCAGCAGACCGGAATCCTCTCCGCCCGCGGCCGCGTAGAGGCCTGGCAGGGCGAGCGCTTCGTGCGTGCCGACGAGTTCACCTATGACCGCAACACCGGCATCGCCACGCTGCGCGGCAATGTGCAGGTGCTGGAGGCCGACGGCCAGGCCTTCTACGCCGAGGAGGCGGAACTCGGCCCCGGCTTCCGCGACGGCGTGCTGCGCGAAATCCGCGCGCGCCTCGTGCAGAACGCGCGCATGGCGGGCACGGGCGCGCGGCGCACGGAAGGGACGATCACCGACCTCGCCCGGGTGGTCTATTCCTCGTGCAACCTGTGCGAAAGCGACCCCACCCGCCCCCCGCTGTGGCAGCTTCGCGCCCGCCTCGCCACCCAGGACCGCCAGCAGGAGCGCATCTCCTACCGCGACGCGGTGGTGGAGGTGGGCGGCATTCCGGTGCTCTACACGCCCTTCTTCTCGCACCCCGATCCGCAGACGCCGCGCGCCTCGGGCTTCCTCTTTCCCCAGACGGGCTACACGCGCTTTCTCGGCGCCTTCGCCCAGCTTCCCTATTTCTGGGCGATCGACGACCAGCAGGACCTGCTGGCCACCCTCACCGCCGGCACCCAGGTTCCGCCCAACCTCAGCCTCGAATACCGGCGGCGCTTCAACGCGGGCGAGCTGCGCGTGCAGGGCTCGGGCGGCTATTTCTCGCGCGAGACGCTGGACCGCATCGGCCTCTACGGCCAGTCCCAGAACGAGCGCTTCGCCTGGAACCTCTCCGCGCGCGGGCGCTTCAACATCGACGAGAACTGGCGCACCGGCTTCGACGTGAACCGCGCCTCCTCGGAGGCCTATCTGCGCACCTACCGCCTCGAGGTGCGGCGCTTCCTCGTCAGCACCGTCTTCCTCGAGGGGTTCTGGGGCACCGAGCGCTACGCGCGGCTGGACGCGCGCGCCTATCAGGGGCTGCGCGCCTCCGACAACACGAACCTCCTGCCCTATGTGGCGCCCAACCTGATCTTCGAATACGCGCCGCGCGGCCAGGTGGCGGGCGGCTTCCTGACCACGGATTTCGGGCTGCTGGGCATCTCGCGCGGGATCGGCTCGATGAGCCAGCGCATGGGCATGCGCATATCCTGGGAGCGCCCGGTGCACGACCCCGTCGGCGGCGTCTGGACGGTGCGCCTGCAGTCGGACATCCACGGCTACTACGCGCAGAACCAGGAGCGCGCGCCGACCAACCTGCCCGACGCCAATGGCACCCGCGCCAACCCCAACCTGCGCGCGGCGCTGGACTGGCGCATGCCCTTCGTGCGCCCGGCCGGCGAATGGGGCGAACAGATCATCGAACCGCGGCTGCAGATCGTCACTGGCCCCACCCTGGCCCGGCAGTCGCGCATCCCCAACGAGGACAGCATCGACTTCGAGTTCACCGACGCCAACCTCTTCCAGCTCAACCGCTTCACCGGGCGCGACCGGCAGGAGGGCGGCACCCGGGTGGATGCGGCGCTGCGCGGGGCCTGGAACTTCCCCAATGGCGGGCGGATCGAGGGGCTGCTGGGCCGCTCCTTCCGCTTCAGCGAGGATTCCGTCTTCCCCGCGGGCACGGGGCTCGACCGGCGCTGGTCGGACTGGGTGGGGCGGGCGGGCATCGCGCCCGTTTCCTGGTTCGAGGTGATGGGGCGCACGCGGCTCGACAGCCAGAACGGGCGGCTGCGGATGGCGGACGCGACCGCCTCGGTCTCGCTCGGCCGGGTGGGGCCGCTCGACAACCTCTCGCTGGTCGGCGGCTATCTCTACACGCCGCGCCTGCCCTATTTCCCGACCGAGGCGGGGCGCAGCGAGGTCTCCTTCGGCGTTTCCGGCCATGTGCGCAGTGCCGCCGGCGGAGTGTGGCGGGCCAATGCCTTCGCCCGCTACGACCTGCGCAACGACCGCCCCTCGCTCGTCATCGCGACCGCCGGCTACGAGGACGAGTGCTTCATCTTCGAGGCGCGGCTGCAGCGCCGCTTCGCCGTGGATCCGACGACCAACCAGGAATACCGCGGCAACACCATCCTCCTCTTCCGGATCGGACTGAAGACGGTGGGCGATTACGGGCTGCGCGCCATCTGATCGGGGTGCGCCGCGCCCCGGGGGCGCTTTCCACCCCGGGCGAAACGGCTCTATGAGGGTCCGGCCATGCGCCGCCTCCTGCCCGTCCTGTGCTGCCTGATCCTCGCCCTGGCCGGGCCTGCCACCGCCCAGCCGGGCAACCCGGGCGCGGCGCGGCCCGCGGCGGGGGCGCAGCCCGCCCCGCCCGGCGCAAACCGCATCCTCGCCGTGGTGAACGGCGACGTGATCACCCAGGCGGAGGTGAACTCCCGCGCGCGGCTCTTCGCGCTGAACACGGGCGTCGCCGCCTCGGCCGAGGCGCTGCAGCGCCTGCAGCCCCAGGTGCTGCGCCTCTTGGTGGACGAGCGGCTGCGCATCCAGGAGGTGCAGCGCCGCCGCATCCCGGTCAGCGACCAGGACGTGGCCGAGGCGCTGGCCGAGATCGAGGCGCGAAACGGCCTGCCGCGCGGGGCGCTGGTGGCGCAGATGCGCAACGCCGGCATCCAGCCCCGCGTTCTCTATGACCAGCTGCGCGTGCAGATCGGCTGGGGCCGGCTGCTGCGCCAGGTGCTGGGCCCCCAGGCCGAGATCAGCGACGCCGAGGTGCAGGCGGCCCTCGCCGCGCGCCGGGCCGAGCAGAACCGCGCCGAATACCTGGTGGGCGAGATCTTCATCCCCGTGGACGATCCGCGGCAGGAGGCCGAGGTCGGCCGCTTCATGGAGGATGTGCTGGCGCAGCTCCGCCGCGGCGTGGCCTTCCCCATCGTCGCGACGCAGTTCAGCCAGGCGCAGTCGGCCGTGCAGGGGGGGCTGCTCGGCTGGGTGCCGCTCAGCCAGCTCGACCCGGAGGTGGCCTCCGTGGTGGAGCGCATGCCCAATGGCGCGATCAGCAACCCCATCCGCGTGGCCGGCGGCTTCCAGATCGTGACGGTGCGCGGCCGGCGCGACGGCGCGGGCCAGGTGAGCGGCGCGGGGCCGGGCATCGCCACCATGCTCTCCATCCGCCAGGCCTTCCTGCCCTTCGAGACGCGGCTCGACCCCCAGGCCCCCACCGAGCAGCAGCGCGCCACGCTGGAGCGCGCGCAGCGCCTGCAGGCCACGCTGCGCGGCTGCGAGCAGGTGGAGGCGCTGCCCCGCGCCGGGAACCGGCCGGTGGATCCCGGCCCGGTGCGGCTCGAGGCGGTGAACCCGCCGCCGCTGCGCCAGCTCCTCGCCTCGCTGCCGCTCGGGCGCGCCAGCCAGCCCATCGTCTCGCCCGACGGCATCCTGCTCATCATGGTCTGCTCGCGCGAGCAGCGGCGGATGGAGGAAGGGGAGGGGGCCTCGCCCCTCTCGCCCGAGGCCATCCGCCAGCAGATCCTGCGCGAGCGGGTGGAGGTGATCTCCCGCCAGCTCCTGCGCGAGCTGCGGCGGCGTGGCGTCATTGAACTGCGCGCCTGAGGCGGCCGCGCCCCTCACTCCGCTCGGCGAGGTCGTTCGCCGCTACGGCCTCGATGCACGCAAGGCGCTCGGCCAGCATTTCCTGCTCGACGAGGCGATCTGCGCGCGCATCGCGCGGCTCGCGGGCGATCTCGCGGGGCGGCATGTGCTGGAGGTGGGGCCCGGGCCGGGGGGGCTCACGCGCGCGCTGCTCGCCACGCCGCTCGCGCACCTCACCGCCGTGGAGCTGGACGAGCGCGCGCTGGCGGCGCTGGCCGAACTCGAGGCGGCGCATCCGGGCCGCCTCACCGTGCTGCGGCGGGACGCGCTGGGCTTCGACGGGGCGGCCGCGCTGCCCCGGCCCCGCCAGGTGGTGGCGAACCTGCCCTACAATGTGGGCACGCCGCTGCTGCTCGGCTGGCTGCGCCAGGGCGCGGCCTGGGAGCGGCTGACGCTGATGTTCCAGGAGGAGGTGGCGCTGCGCATCACCGCCGCCCCCGGCACGGAGCATTACGGGCGGCTCGCGGTGCTCGCGCAATGGGTGGCGGAGTGCGCGGTGGGGCTGCGCCTGCCGCCCGGGGCCTTCCGCCCGCCGCCGCGCGTGCATTCGGCGGTGGTGGTGATCACGCCGCGCCCCGCCCAGCCGCCGCCCGCCCTGTTCCGCGCCATGGAGCGCGTCACCGCCGCCGCCTTCGGCCAGCGGCGCAAGATGCTGCGCGGCGCGCTCAAGCCGCTGGGCGGGGCGGAGGCGCTGCTCGCCGCCTGCGGCATCGCGCCCGAGCGCCGCGCGGAGGAGCTGCCCATCGCCGCCTTCGACGCGCTGGCCCGCGCCTGGCTGGCGCGCAACCCGCCCCCGGGCCAGGATGCGCCCGCAACGGAGGAGGAAGCCCCATGAAGCGCCTGCAGATCGGCGACATCTCGATCACGAGCCTCATCGAGCGCGACGGCCCCTGGCGCCGGCCGGAGGATTTCTTCCTCGGCTACGACAGCGCCGCCCAGGCGGGGAACATCGCCCGCCTCGCGCCCGAGGTGTTCGACCGCGAGAGCGGCAAGATGGTCATCACCTACCAGACCTTCGTCGTGCGCACCCCGCACCACGTCATCCTGGTGGACACCTGCACCGGCGAGGACAAGGGCTATGGCCCGCCCATGGACTTCCCCAAGCAGCCCTGGGCCGACGCCTTCGCCGCCGAGGGGCTGCGGCCGGAGGATGTGGACTACGTCTTCTGCACCCACCTGCACATCGACCACACGGGCTGGAACACGAAGCTGGTGGACGGGCGCTGGGTGCCGAGCTTCCCCAGGGCGAAATACGTCTTCCACAAGGGCGAATACGCCGCCTGGGAGGCGCTGGCGAAGGAGGGGGTGGAGCGGCCAGGCGGGGCGGGCGGCGTGTGGCGGATGAACTGCGAGCCCATCGCGGCCGCCGGCCAGGCCCTGCTGGTGGACGAGGATTTCCGCCTGGAGGACGGCGTCTCCCTCATCCTCACCCCCGGCCATTCGCCCTGCCATGTCTGCGTGAAGATCGAGAGCCGCGGCCAGAGCGCGATCATCGCGGGCGACCTGCTGCACCACCAGCTCCAGTGCACGGACCCGAGCCTCTCGACCATCTTCTGCTGGGATGCCGAGGCGGCGCGCGCCTCGCGCCGGCGCGTCTTCGAGGAGATCGCGGACACGCCCGCCCTGATGCTGCCCGTCCACTTCCCGAGCCCCACGGCCGGGCGGCTCAAGCGCGCCGGCAGCGGCTACGACTGGCTTTTCCTGCGCGACTGATTCGGGCAGCATGCCATGCCGCCTGCATGGCGCGCGGGGGCGGTGTGGCGGCTGCGCGCCAGAACAAGGGCATGCCAGCGGCCGCGCCGCCTTGCCACCCGTCAGGAACGGCGGCCGCCGGGATGAGCGGGGGCGGGGCCGGCGGGGGCCAGGGCCGCGCGCAGCCAGGCGAGGCGCTCGGCCACCGCCGCCCCGGCCGCGGCTTCGGCGGCGCGGTAGGCGGCGAGCACCTGCTCCCCGAGCGGGGTGAGCC
>JBKBSR010000526.1:0-1521 GCA_046291055.1 Roseococcus sp. | reverse complement strand
GGCCCGCTCTCCCTGATGCGCGCATTCATGGCCATCCGCCGCGATGTGATCGGCCCGGCGCGCGACGGCCGCCTGCCCGAGCCCTGGGAACAGGCGCTGCTGGTGGACCATCTTCTGTCGGTCGAGGTGCAGGTGGGCGGGGCCCGCCGGGCGGCGCGCATGGCGACCAAGAACTGGCGCGACCAGGGCATCCTGCGCTTCATCCGCTCCAAGTCGGAGGGCGGGCTGTGGACGGCGAACCATTCGGTGATGGTGGACCGCGCCTTCTGGCAGGGCGTGCAGGCGGCGCGCGCCGGCTCCGGGCGCGCCGAGGACCGCCACGCGCTCGCGATCTTCGAAGAGGCCACGCGCTGCGCCTTCATCAACGGCGAGCCCGGCTTCATCAATGGCGACATGCTGGAGGACCACCGCACCGGCCGCGCGCGGGAAAAGCCCGTGCACCATGACGGCCGCGACGTGCGTTCCGCCCGCTACCAGGTGGACCACGCGGCGGGGCTGCTCGCGGACCTCTCCCGCCGCGCGGCCGAGGCGCATTTCCCCTGCACCACCAACCCCTGTGGCGAGATCGTGCTGCACGTCACCGGCGGCTACTGCGTGATCGCGGATTTCGCCCCGCTGCTCGCCTGCCCGGTGGACCCGGCGACGCTGACGCCCGGCGCGGTGCCGGATGCGCTCGCCGCCGCGTGGGATGCGCGCGTGGAGGATGCGGTGCGCCTCGGCGTGCGCTTCCTGATGCGCGCCAACACCATGGATGCGCTCTATGCCGAGGAGGTGCGGCGGACGAACCGCATGGGCATCGGCCCGACCGGGCTGCACGAATGGGCCTGGGCGCGCTTCGGCCTCGGCTTCGGGGATCTGCTGGACGAGGAGAAATCGGCCCCGTTCTGGGACGCCCTCGCGCGCCTGTCCGCGGCGGCGAAGGATGAGGCCGACGCCTATGCCGAGGAACTCGGCCTCGCGCGGCCCTTCACCGTCACCACCGTCAAGCCGGCCGGCACGACGAGCAAGCTGTTCGGCCTGACGGAAGGCGCGCATCTGCCCGCCCGCCGTCACTACCTGCGCTGGGTGCAGTTCAAGGGCGCCAAGGGGGAATCGGGCGAATGGCTGCCCGATTCCGACCCGCTGCTGGCCGACTACGAGGCGCGCGGATATCCGGTGCGGGCGCTGCGCTCCTTCCCCGGCATGAGCATCGTCGGCTTCCCCACCCTGCCGCTGATCCAGCGCCTGGGCCTGGGAGAGCGGCTGAAGACCGCGCCGGAGGCGAGCCCCGCGGAGCAGTATCGCTGGCTCGCGCTGATCGAGCGCCACTGGATCGGGGCCGAGCGCGGCAACCAGATCTCCTACACGCTGAAGGTCTACACCGACCGCCATGACCTCGAGGCCTTCCGCGACATCCTGCTGACCCACCAGCCGCAGGTGCGCTGCTGCGCGGTGCTGCCTTCCGCGCCGGATGCCGCGCTCGGCTACGAATACCTGCCGGAGGAGGAGGTGGACGAGGCCAGCTTCCAGGCCATCGTCGCC
>JBKBSR010000525.1:0-1523 GCA_046291055.1 Roseococcus sp. | reverse complement strand
GCCGCCGCGGCATCAGCAGCAGGATGGCGGCGGCGGGCAGCAGCCAGGCGATGCGCGCCTGGTATCGCGGGAAGATGCCGGAGAGACCGCCCGTGGCCACCGCATTCGCCAGCACGCCCGCCAGCACCATCGCGAGGAAGGCGAGCGCCACCGCGTCCCCCGCGCGCCAGGCGCGCAGGCCGCCCGCCGCGAGCAGCGGCAGGCTCAGCAGCAGCGCCGCCCCGTGCAGCGGCGCGAGCGGCATCATGGCCTCGCGCAGAACGCCGCGCGGCTGGCGGGCGGCGTCGTAGGCGGCGCGTTCGCGCGCCGGAAAGCCCTCGGCGAGGCGCGGGCGCAGCGCGGTGCGCAGATGGTCGTCGCCCAGCGTGTCGCCGATGCCGGCGGTGACGAGCTGGCGCAGGGCGTTGCGCAGCACCGCCGTGGCGACGCCGAGCGGATGCCCGGCGATGGTCGCGGCGACGATGGCCTGCGCCTCGGGCGCGATCAGCGCGCCGCCGAGGAAGCGCGCGTGGCCCTCGGCATCGCGGTTGACCGGGCTGTCCGGTGCCCACAGGAAGTCGTTGGCATCCATCGGCAGCCGGTCGGCGAAGGCGCAGAGATACCAGCCGGCTTCCGGGCAGCGCGCGCGGATCACCGCGGCAGCGGGCCCGTCGGCCTGCAGCCGGGCGAGCATGAAGGTGGCGCCATGCGGCGAGAGCGCGGCGCGGCCGTGCCCGGCCCAGTTCGTCGCCAGCAGCAGAGCGACGGCGGCCAACAGGGGCGCGGCGGTGCGCGCCCCGTCGCGCAGCGCCCGGCCCCGGGGCAGGCCGAGCAGGAAGGCCAAGCAGGCGAACGCGAGGGCGAGCGGCAGATGCGCCAGATGCGCCGCGATGCCGAGCGTCGCGACGGTGCCGAGATACCAGGCCTCCAGCCCCGTCACCGCCTCGCGCGCCGGGCCGAGCAGGAACAGCGCGAGCAGGATGGCGGGCGCGAAGAGGTCGGGCATCAGCAGCGCGACGGTGAAGGGCGCGGTGCTGGCCACGGCGAGCGCGGCGCAAAGGCCGAGATGCGCGGCGGGCGCGGCGGTGCCGCGCAGCGCGCGCTGCGCGAGCCACAGCAGATGCGAGACGAGAAGCGCCTGCGCCGCGAGCGGTGCCCAGAGCGTGATGCGCCAGTGGAAGGCGTGCAGCAGCGGCCCGTAGATCCAGGGCTTGTCCCAGAGCATCAGCGGGCCAAGCGTCTGGTGCAGGAAGCCGCCGGTGTCGCTGAAGACCAGCGGGTAGCCGTTGAACACCGCAGGCCAGACGAGCAGGGCCGCGCCGCCCAGCACCGCGGATGCGACAGGCGCTGCGGGGACCGGGCCGGCACCCGCCTTCGGTACTCGCGGGGCCGCCTCGCCGGTCGCTTCCCTGCGCATCATGCGCGGACCCTCACGGATCGGCGCGCGACTCGCAAGCGCCGCATCGGGGGATTCCTCATGGTTCAAGCGAATGTGGAAGGGCGGCGTGGCGCGAACGCAAGCAGGGGTGGTCCGGAACGCGCAG
>JBKBSR010000524.1:0-1523 GCA_046291055.1 Roseococcus sp. | reverse complement strand
TTGTTTTTCTTTCCATGCGTGACACCCCCTTCCACCCCCCCCCCCCCCCCCCACTCCTCCTGCCCCGCCAGACCGTAGCCTCGCACCGCCTCGACCATCGCCCGTCCTCCGCGCCTCCTGCCTTCCTGCCCGGCCCCGGCAGCTTCGCACCCCGGCTGGGCAGCTTTCGCCGCCCCCCGGGCCCGGCGGCGCTGGCACGCCGGTTGCAGTGCGGGGGCCGCAACCCGTGAGGCGACAGTGACGGTGCATCCTTTCCGCTTGGTGAAGAAGGGCGGCGCGCTCGCCCTGCTGCTCATGCTGCTGCTCGCACCCGCCCTCGGCCTCGCGCAGCCCGTGCGCATCAAGGACATCGCGGATGTGGAGGGCGTGCGCGACAACCAGCTCGTCGGCTACGGGCTCGTCGTCGGCCTGCCCGGCACGGGGGACCGTCTGCGAACCGCGATCTTCACCCGCCAGTCGCTCGTGGGCATGCTGGAGCGGCTGGGCGTCAACACGCGCGACAACGAGGCGCGGCTCGATACGCGCAACATCGCGGCCGTGATGGTGACGGCCAACCTGCCCGCCTTCGCCCAGCCCGGCTCGCGCATCGATGTGGCCATCGCCTCGCTGGGCGATGCGACGAACCTCACCGGCGGCACGCTGCTCGTCACGCCGCTGCTCGGCGCGGATGGCGAGGTCTATGCGGTGGCGCAGGGGGCGGTGGCCACGGGCGCCATCGCCGCGCGGGGCGCGGGCGCCTCGGTGCAGCGCGGCGTGCCGACCAGCGCGCGCATCGCCTCGGGCGCCATCGTCGAGCGCGCCGTGCCCTTCGCGCTGCAGGGGCGGGACACGCTGCGCCTTTCCCTGCGCAACCCGGACTTCACCACCGCCCAGCGCATCGCCGCCGCGATCAACCGCCGCCACCCCGGCGCCGCCCGCGCCAGCGACCCGCGCACCGTGCTGCTCGCGCTGCGCGGGCGCGACCCGCTCTCCTTCATGGTCGAGATCGAGCAGCTTCGCGTCGAGCCGGACCAGGTGGCGCGCGTGGTGATCGAGGAGGCCTCGGGCACCATCGTCATGGGCGCGAATGTGCGGGTGAGCACAGTGGCCATCGCGCAGGGCAACCTCACCATCCGCATCACCGAGACGCCGCAGGTCAGCCAGCCGAACCCGCTGGCCGGCGGGGAGACGGTGGTGGTGCCGCGCACCCAGATCGAGGTGGACGACCAGGCCGAGCGGCGCATGGGCGTGCTGCAGGGCGGCGTGACGCTGGCCGAGCTGGTGCGCGGGCTGAACAGCCTGGGCGTGGGCCCGCGCGACCTGATCACCATCCTGCAGACCATCCGCGCCGCCGGCGCGCTGCAGGCCGAGCTGGAGGTGCGCTGATGCCCGCGCGCGCGAAGGGCCCGCAGCGCCGTGTCCCTGGCCGCTCCGCGGCGGGGCAGGCCGAGATGGAGGTGCGCCGATGATCAACTCCCTCATCCCCCTGCCGCCGCGCGGCGGCGCCCCCACCCCCAAGCGCATGCGCCAAGCGGCGCAAGGAT
>JBKBSR010000523.1:0-1525 GCA_046291055.1 Roseococcus sp. | reverse complement strand
GGCCCGGGACGGGGCGCGGCACCTCGCGCAGCTGCACGCCATCCGCCGTCACCACCGCCGCACGCATCGTCCCGCTCATGCCGTTCACCCCCTCGCACCCCTCAGGCCCTGGACGCGAATGGTGCCATCGGGCACCGGGCGCAAGCCCTCGTTCGCCGCGCCGGTGGCGTGCAGCGTCAAGGGATGCCAGAGGTAGATGTAGGGGCGATCGGCCAGGTAGAGCCGCGCCGCACGGTCATAGGCGGCAGCCCGCGCCGCGGGCTCGACGCTGCGCCGCGCCTCGTTCAGCGCCGCATCCACCTCCGGGTTGCAGTAGCGCCCGCCGTTGAGCGGCACGCCGCAGGCCTTGAAGGCGTAGATGTTGGCGTCGAGGTCCACGCGCCCGGACCACTGGATGATCAGCGCCTCGAAATCCCCGGCGGTCCACTGGCGCAGCAGCGTCGCCGTCTCCGTCACCTGGAGCTCCACGTCGAAGCCGGCCTCGGCCGCCATCGCCTGGATCACCTCGGAGGCCTGCAGGTAGTCGGTGGTGTTCGGCACGGCGAGGCGGATGCGCAGGCGCTGGTGCCCGGCCTCGCGCAGCAAGGCGCGGGCGCGCGCCACATTGCGCGGCGGGATCGGAACGCTGGTGGCATAGAAGGGATGGCCCGGCGGCACGGACTGGTTGCCCGGCGTCCACAGCCCCTCGAAGGCGACGTTCACCAGCGCCTGGCGGTCTATGCTGCGCTCGAAGGCCTCCCGCACGCGCGGATCGCGGCCGAGCGGGGTTTCGGAGCGCGGCCCGTGCGCGACATTGATCGCGATGTAGAAGGAGGCGAGGGAGGGCGCCTGCACAACCCGCAGGCGCTGGTTCCGCCGCAGTTCCGCGACGTCGGAGGGGCTCACCCGCTCGATCACGTCCATGGCCCCTGCGCGCAGATTGGCGAGCCTGACCGTGGCGTCGGGGATCGGGCGATAGGTGATGCGCTCGACATGGATCGCGCCGCGGTTCCAGTAGCCGTCGAAGCGTTCGAGCTCGATCCGGTCCTGGGCGACGCGCCGCGTCAGGCGGAAGGGTCCGGCGCAGGCGGGTTCGCGCTGGAAATCCGCGCCTGTCACCTGCGCCTGGCGGGGCGAGACGAGCATCCCGGCGCGGTCGGCCAGAGCGGCGAGCAGGGGCGCGAAGGGCTCGGAGAGGCGGATCGTGACCTCGAGCGGGCCGGTCGCCACCACCGCCGTCACCGGGCCCATCTCGGCCCTGCGGGTCGAGCCCTGCGTCTCCACATGCCGCCTGAGGCCGGCGGCCGCCGCCTCGCCGGTCAGCGCCTCGCCGTCATGGAAGCGCACGCCCTCGCGCAACGTCAGGACCAGCACGCGGCCGCCATCCTCCCTCCGCCAGGCCGTGGCGAGCTGCGGCACGATCCGCAGCTCCTCGTCTATGTCCACCAGCTTGTCGCACATGGCGGCGAAGACCTGCCGCCCGGTGACGGTGCGCGACAGCGTGGGGTCGAGCACATCGGGGTCCGAGGTCAGCCCGATGCGCAGG
>JBKBSR010000522.1:0-1529 GCA_046291055.1 Roseococcus sp. | reverse complement strand
TGGTGGCGACGGTGGCCGAGCCCGCGATCCGCGAGCGGCTGATCCAGGCCGGCGTCGCGCCCTGGACCGGCCCGAACACGCCCGAGGGCGCGCGCGACTTCCTGGCGGCGGAGCTGCGCAAGTACCAGGAGGTGGTGAACCGCACCGGCATCCGGCTGGAGCGTTGATGCCGGCCCCGTTCCGCGCTTGAGTGGGCGGAACGGCAGATCGAGGATCTTCCCCGCATGAATGCGCCCGCCACCGCGGCCCCGGCGCGCCCCATGGCGCGCGGCCGCATGTTCTTCGCCAATCCCGGCCCGACGAACATTCCCGATTCCGTGCTGCTCGCCACCGCGCGCGCCAGCATAGACTTCAACGACCCCGCCTTCCTCGCCGTCTATGACGGCTGCGTGGCCGGTCTGAAGAAGGTGCTCAAGACCACCCAGCACCTGTTCATGTACACCGCCTCCGGCCATGGCGCCTGGGAGGCCTCGCTGGTCAACACCCTCTCGCCCGGCGACCTCGTGCTGATCCCCGAGACGGGCTACTTCTCCGACTCCTGGGCGAAGATGTGCGGCGCCCTCGGCTTCGAGGTGCGGATGGTGGCGGCGGACTGGCGCAAGGGCTGCGACATCGCCGCCATCGAGGCCGCGCTGGCCGAGGACATGGCCGCGGCCGGCGGCCCGCGCATCAAGGCCGTGTGCTGCGTGCACAACGAGACGGCCGCCGCCACCCGCCTGCCCATCGAGCAGGTGCGCGCGGCGATGGACCGCACCGCCCACCCCGCGCTGCTGATGGCGGACACCATCTCCTCGCTGGGCTGCTACGATTTCCGCATGGACGAGTGGCGCGTGGATGTCTGCGTCGGCGGCAGCCAGAAGGGGCTGATGCTGCCCACCGGCTTCAGCTTCACCGGCGCCTCCGAGAAGGCGCTGGCCGCGCACCGCGCCAGCACCCATCCACGCCACTACTTCGACTGGACGGAGATGCTCGCCCGCCGGCACAAGAGCTTCGTGGGCACCGTGCCGGTCACGCTGTTCTACGGCCTGGCCGAGGCGCTGCGCCTGATGCTGGAGGAGGAGGGGCTGGAGAACGTCTTCGCCCGGCACGCGCGCCTCGCCCGCGCGGTGCGCGCCTGCGTGCAGCACTGGTCGGGCAACAACGGGCCGCAGCTCTTCTGCCAGAACCCCGAGAGGTATTCGGACAGCGTGACCGCCGTCTGGATGCCCGAAGGCCATGACGCCGAGGCGGTGCGCAAGATCGCGCTGGAGCGCTTCAACGTCTCGACCGGCGGGGGGCTGGGCAAGCTTGCGGGCAGGGTGTTCCGCATCGGCCATCTGGGCGACCTGAACGAGCCCATGGTGCTGGGCACGCTGGGGGCCATCGAGATGGCGCTGGGGCTGGCGGGCGTGCCGCACGCCAAGGGCGGCGTGCAGGCGGCGATGGAGAGCCTGGCGGCGGGGTGATCACCCCCGCCGGAAGATCAGCCCCCGCGCGCGGCCGCTGTTCACCACCAGGCTGCGCCCGTCCTCGGCCAGCACCGCGTCCGC
>JBKBSR010000521.1:0-1534 GCA_046291055.1 Roseococcus sp. | reverse complement strand
GCGCCTGCGCCAGCGGCGGCAGGATCAGCCCGCCCAGCGCCACGCCGAGCGGCACGCCCATCTGCTTCACCGCGAAGACGAGGTTGCGCCGCCCCGCGGGCGCCAGCCGCCCGAGCAGTTGCGCCGCAGCCGGGTTGGTCAGCCCATAGGCGGCGCCCAGCAGCGCCGAGGCCGGCACCGCGAGCCACAGCGCGCCCGCGGCCAGCGCCGCCAGCCCCGCCGCGGCCGCGACCAGCGCCGCCTGGGTGGCGCGCAGCGGCCCGAGCGCGCCCAGCACCCGCGCCGCGCCCAGCGAGCTCACCGCCGCGAGGAGATAGACGAGGCCCACCTGGTAGCCGATGGCCGATGTCGGCAGCCCATACGCCGCGGCTGCCTGCGTCACCAGCACCGGCAGCGCGAAGACCGCGAGGGTGGCGAGCGCCTGGGCCGCGCCGGTGGCGGCGAGGGCGAGGCCAAGCCCCGCCGCGCGGATGCTGGAGGGCGCGTGCATGGCGGCCCGCCCACTCTGCGCGAGCCGGCGGGCGTGGCCAAGCCCGCCGGGCTCAGGCGGCCTCGAGCAGTGCGGGCAGCAGCGCGGCCTCCGCATCCTCGGCGGCCAGCGGATCGCGCGGCAGCACGCGGTGGCGCAGCACCATGGCGGCCAGGGCGGCGCGGTGCGGATCGGCGCTGCGCGCCGCCTCCCAGTTCATCACCACCGCGCTCGTGACGTGGTAGAGCCCGGCGGCCGCGCTGCGCGCCAGCGCCTCATCGCCCTGGGCGCGCTCCAGCAGGGCGGCCGCGCGGGCGAAGCAGGGGGCGGCGTGCTCGAGCGGGGCCTCGGCGAGCCGCTCCTTCACCAGCCCCTCCAGCGCGGCGAGCCCGCCCTCGCGCCGGGCGGCGCGCAGCACGTCGAGTGCGACGATGTTGCTCGTGCCCTCCCAGATGCTGCCGAGATGGCTGTCGCGCAGCAGTTTCGGTTCGGGCCACTCCTCGATGTAGCCGCAGCCGCCGCGCACCTCCATCGCATCGCCCGCCACCGTCCGCGCGTCGCGGCAGGCGCGGTATTTCAGCAGCGGCGTGAGGATGCGCAGCAAGGGGCGCGCCGCCTCCTCGCCCGCATCGGCGCGGCGCAGCGCCTCGGCGGCGGTGAAGACCATGCTGCGCGCCTGCTCCGCGCGCAGCAGCATCTTCGCGAGCTGGCGGCGCATCAGCGGCATCTCGATCAGCCGCCGGCCGAAGGCGATGCGGCGCCGCGCCACGTGCAGCGCCTCGAAGACGCAGCGGCGCATCATCCCCGCCGCGCGCACGCCGTTGGACAGGCGCGAGTTGTTCACCATGTCCGCCATCTGCTTGAAGCCGGCCTCGGGGTCGCCGATCAGCCAGGCGGTCGCGCCCTCCAGCCGCACCTCGCCGCTCGCCATGCTGCGCGTGCCGAGCTTCTCCTTCAGCCGCAGGATGCGAAGGGCGTTGGGCGTGCCATCCGGCAGCGTGCGCGCCAGCAGGAACAGCCCCACGCCCTTGAGCCCCGCCGCCGCGCCCTCGATGCGCGCGAGCA
>JBKBSR010000520.1:0-1535 GCA_046291055.1 Roseococcus sp. | reverse complement strand
GGTCGCGGCCTATCGCGCCCTGGAGCGCGCCGCGACCGAGGCCGAGGCCCTGCTGGCCGATCCCGAGATGCGCGAACTGGCCGAGGCCGAGATCGCCGAGGCCAAGGCGAAGCTGCCGCAGCTCGAGCGCGAGATCCGCCTCATGCTGCTGCCGAAGGACGCGGCCGACGAGCGCAGCGCCATCCTCGAAATCCGCCCCGCCGCGGGGGGCGACGAGGCGGGCCTCTTCGCCGCCGAGCTGTTCCGCGCCTACCAGAAATACGCCGAATCCCGGCGCTGGCGCTTCACCGTGCTCGACTACGACGAGAACGAACTGGGCGGCGTGAAGGGCGCCACCGCCGAGATCGAGGGCGAGGGCGTCTTCGCCCGGCTCAAGTTCGAAAGCGGCGTGCACCGCGTCCAGCGCGTGCCGGCCACCGAGACCCAGGGGCGCATCCACACCTCCACCGTCACCGTCGCCGTGCTGCCCGAGGCGGAGGAGGTGGACGTGAGGATCGAGGAGAAGGACCTGCGCATCGACACCTACCGCGCGAGCGGGGCGGGCGGGCAGCACGTGAACAAGACCGACAGCGCGGTGCGCATCACGCACATCCCCACCGGCATCGTGGTGGCGATGCAGGAGGAGAAGTCCCAGCACAAGAACCGCGCCAAGGCGATGAAGGTGCTGCGCGCGCGCCTCTTCGACGCGCAGCGCCAGGCGGCGGATTCCGCCCGCGCGGCGGACCGTCGCTCGCAGGTCGGCACCGGGGACCGCAGCGAGCGCATCCGCACCTACAACTTCCCGCAGGGGCGCGTGACGGACCACCGCATCGGCCTCACCCTGCACAAGATCGAGCGCGTGATGGAGGGCGAGTTCGACGAGATCATCGACGCGCTGATCGCCGAGGACGAGGCGCAGCGCCTCGCGGCGGCCGGGTGAGCGGCGGCGCAGCCGAGGAGACGGTCGGCGCGCTGCTCTGCGCGGCCGGGGCGACGCTGCGCGCGGCTGGCATCGAGACCCCGCGCCTGGATGCGCGCCGGCTGCTGGCGCACGCCCTCGGCTCCACCCCCGAGGCGCTGCTGCGCGAGCCCCGCGCCCCCGTGCCCGCGGCGCAGGCCGCGCGGTTCCGGGAGCTGCTCGCCCGCCGCGCCGCCCGCGCGCCGCTCGCGCTGCTCATCGGCCGGGCGGGGTTCTGGACGCTCGATCTCGAGGTGAGCGCGGAGACGCTGATCCCCCGCGCGGACAGCGAGGCGCTGGTGGAGGCGGTGCTCGCCGCGGGCCGCGCGCCGCGCAGCGTGCTCGATCTTGGCGCCGGCACGGGGGCGCTGCTGCTCGCCGTGCTGCAGGAGTTCCCCGAGGCTTGGGGCGTGGGGGTGGATCTGCGCCCCGGCGCGGCGGCGCTGGCCGCGCGCAACGCGGCGCGCCACGGGCTCTCGGCCCGCGCCTCCTTCCTGGCGGGCGACTGGGCGGCGGCGCTGGCGGCGCGCTTCGACCTCGTGCTCTCCAACCCGCCCTACATCCCGAGCGGGGAGATCGCGGGGCTCATGCCCGAGGT
>JBKBSR010000165.1:0-7124 GCA_046291055.1 Roseococcus sp. | reverse complement strand
CAGCGCATTGGCGCTGGCCTGGCCGCGGCGCAGCGCGCTCTCGTCCACCACGTCGTCGTGCAGCAGCGTGGCGGTGTGGATGAACTCCACGCAGGCGGCCAGCGCGACGTGGCGCTCGCCGCCATAGCCGCACAGCCGCGACGCGGCGAGGGTGAGCACGGGCCGCAGCCGCTTCCCGCCCGAGGAGACCAGATGCGCCGCAAGCTGGGGAATGAGCGCGACGGGGCTGTGCATGCGCTCGACGATGAGGCGGTTGCACTTCGCCAGATCGTCCGCGACGAGAGCGGTGAGACGCTTCAGCGCGTCCTCGCCATCGGCCCGCCTGGCCGATTCGTCCCTGCCCGCCTCGATCACTCCGGCCACGCTGCCCCGCCCCTGTTCCGTTGCGGCCTTGACCCCGCAGCCCGCCGCCGCAGGATACCCCCCGCCCCAGGTGGCGGCAAGGAAGGGGCCCGCAAGGGAGCGCGCGATGGTGGTGGTGGCCGAGGGCGCGGAGCCGGTGCGCATGCAGTTCCTCGCCGCGCTGCTGCGCGATGCGGGGATCGAGGCCGTGCTGCTCGACCAGCAGCTCGCCGCGCTCGGGCCCGGTGTGTTTCCCCAGCGCCTCGCCGTGCGGGGCGAGGACGCGGCGCGCGCGCGGCGCATCCTGGCCGATGCCGGGCTGTGATCCGACCGAGGAGGACCGGCTGCTCGGCGGCCGCGTGCGCCTTCTCCAGCCGCGCGAGGGGCTGCGCGCGGCGATAGACCCGGTGCTGCTCGCGGCCTTCGTCCCCGCCAGGCCGGGCGAGACGGTGCTGGAGCTGGGCTGCGGCGCGGGCCCGGCCTTCCTATGCCTCGCCGCGCGTGTGCCCGGGCTCGGCGTCATCGCCATCGAGCGCGAGGCGGAGCTCGCGGCGCTGGCGGCGCGCAACGCGGCGGCGAACGGCGTGGCGGCGGATGTGCGCGCGGCCGATCTGCGCAGCCCCGGCCCCCTGCCCCGCTGCGACCACGCCTTCGCCAACCCGCCCTGGTGGCCCGGCGGCACGCCGCCCCCCGGCGCGCGCCGCGCCGCCGCCACGCATGAGGAGACTCCGCTCGCCGCCTGGGTGGCGGCGCTGGCCGCGCCGCTGCGGCATCTGGGCACGGTTTCGCTGGTGCTGCCCGCGGCGCGGCTCGGCGATGCGGCGGCCGCGCTCAAGGCCGCGCGCTGCGGCGCGCTGACGCTGCTGCCGCTCTGGCCGCGCGCGGGCGTGGCGGCGAAGCGCATCCTGCTCCAGGCGCGGCGCGGCGGGCGCGGGCCGGACCGCGTGCTGCCCGGCCTTGTGCTGCACGAGGCGCAGGGCGGCTACACGGCCGAGGCCGAGGCGGTGCTGCGCCAGGCCGCGCCGCTCAGATCTTGATGTAGGCGAAGCCCTGGTGCTGCAGCTTGCCGATCTGGCCCACGCCGCTCGGCACCAGGTCGTCCTCGCTCGCGTCGTGGAGCTGCGAGAGAGGGATGTTCCCGCGCTGGAGCGTGATGCGGCAGATCTCGAAGCGCACGCCGGCCAGCTTGAGCTCGTCCACCGTCGCGGCGATCTGCGGGTCGCTGCGCGCGCCGAAGCGCAGCAGGTTGATGCCGGGGCCGTGCATCACGATCCGCAGGTCGAAACGCCCGGGCGTGAGCACGGTGAGGTGGTTCTGCACGTTCACCAGCATCTGCCGGTAGTAGGCGAACTCCTCGCCGCCCGGCATGTTGAGGTGGTAGAGGATCTTCTCCACCGGCGCCGTCTGCGCCATGGCCGGCAGCGCCGCCCCGGCGGCGGCGAGCGCCGCGATCCCGCCGCGGCGTCCGAGCTGTCCTGTCATCCTCTCCTCCCTCCCTGCGGTCGCCGGCTACTCCGGCTGGTCGGTTCCCGAGCCGGAGCCCGGCGGCACGAACTGCCGGCTGTCCATGGTCACGCGCACGGGGCGGCCCTCGCGGCAGTTGCTCATGCAGGCGGTGTTGGGAGTGTCGGGCCGCGCCTCGAGCACGAAGCCGTCGCGGTTGGGCATCTGCACGCGCGGCAGGCTCTCGCGGTCCATCACGTCGTCCTCGCCCACCAGCTCGTTGAGGTGGAGGATGTAGGCGGTGATGGCGTAATACTCGTCGTTGGTCAGGCTCTGCGGCGCGGTGTAGGGCATGGCGCGGCGCACGTAGTCGAACACCGCCGGCGCATGCTGCCAGAAGGAGCCGACGGTGCGGCGCGGCTGATCGCTGCGCAGGCTGCCGCGCCCGCCCATGAGCGCGGGCCAGCGGTCGATCCCCTCGCCGAAATCGCCGTGGCAGGCGGCGCAATGCTGGAGGTAGAGCTCCTCGCCGTCCTTCGCCGTCCCGCGGCCGGGCGGCAGGTTATGCCCGTCGCCGCGCACGGCGATGTCCCAGCCGGCGATTTCGGCGCTGGTGGCGGCGCGGCCGATGCCGGGCAGCGGCGCGGGCAGCGGCGGCAGCACGGGCGCGGGCCAGGGCACGTCGGCGCGGGTGCGCTCGCCCGGCGGCGCGTCGAAGGGCTGGTAGAGCCGGGCCGCATCGCGCGGCTGCGCCAGGGCGAGGCCGCCCAGCGCCAGCAGCGCGGCGGCGGAGAGAAGGGCGCTACGCATCGATCTGGACATTCACCACCGTCCCGTCCCGTTCGACCAGCCAGGTGTGGATGCTGTTCTTGTGGTAGATGCTCTCGGTGCCGCGCGCGGCGCGCAGCGCGGTGATGCTGGGCTGCACGCGGCCCGTCTCGTCCATCGCGCGGCTCTGCAGGAAGGCGGTCTGCCCCTCGCGCCACTCCCAGGGGATGCGGAAGCGCGTCAGCGCCTTGGGCAGCACCGGATCCTGCAGCTCCGCCGTGCGCCAGTTGTCGCCGCCGTCCACGCTCACGTCCACGCGCGTGACGCGCCCCGCGCCCGACCAGGCGAGGCCCGAGATCTCCACGAAACCCGGCCGGCCCTGCAGCGGCTTCTCGGGACAGGGATAGGTGATCACGCTGTTCACCTCGTTGACGAAGGTGAACTGGCGCGAGAGCCCGTCGGGCATCAGGTCGGTGTAGGTGCGCGTCTCCCAGCGGGTGAACCAGGGGCGGTCGCCCACCTCGATGCGGCGCAGCCACTTCACCCACATGTTGCCCTCGTAGCCCGGCAGCACGAGGCGCACGGGGTAGCCCTGCTGCGGGCGCACCGCCTCGCCGTTCTGGCCATAGGCGACGATGGCGTCGTCCAGCGCCTTCGCCAGCGGCACGGAGCGCGTCATGTGCGAGGCATCGCCCCCCTCGGCGAGCAGCCAGGAGGCGCCGGGCCTCAAGCCCGCCTGGGCGAGCAGGAACCTGAGCGGCACCCCCGTCCATTCCGAGCAGGAGAGCATGCCGTGCGTGAACTGCACGCCCGACATCTGCGCGCCGCGCCACTCCATGCCGCCATTGGCCGGGCACTCGATGAAGTGGATTCGCGAGACTTGCGGCATCCGCTTCAGATCCTCAAGGGTGAAGATCAGCGGACGCTCCACCATGCCGTGGATCATCAGCCGGTAGTCGGCGGGGTCGATGTCCGGCACGCCGCCGTGGTGGCGCTCGAAATGCAGGCCCGAGGGCGTGATGATGCCGTGCATCTCCGCCAGCGGCGTGAAGGAGACGGAGGAGACGCGATCGGGCGTCAGCCAGGGCACGTAGCGGCGCACGGCCGTCTCGTGGCGCGAGCGCGTGCCGTAGGTCTCCTCGATCACCCCGGGCCCGAGGCTGCGGCCCCATTCGGGCAGGTGCGGCGGCTGGTTCTGCGGGTTGCCCGATGCGCGGACGACGCCCGCCGGCAGCGCGGCCGCCGCCCCCGCCATCGCCCCGATCACGCCGCGCCGCGAGGCGAGGCCGCGCTCACTCCTCATGCCGCCCTTCCCTTCCTCAGCCGAACATCTCGTTGGTGATGGCGTCGTACCAGCCGTCGGCGTAGAGCGCCTCGAGCTTGCGGAAATCCCGCGCGCGCGCGCCCAGCGCCTCGTTGCGCGGGCTGATGCCGCCCGAGCCCTCGACCTCGACGATCCGCTCGGGCGTGCCGCGGAAGACGCCGACGATGGAGATGCCGTAGTCGTCGCCCACATGGCTGTAGCAGGTGTTGAAGAACACCGCCGGCGGCGGCGCGCGGCCCGCGAGCGAGGCGGCGATGCAGGCCACCGCGTGCTTCGCGTGCGAGGAGGCGGCGAAGCCGGATTTCGGCATGGGCGCGGCCACCGTCGCATCGCCCAGCACGTAGATGTCGGGTACCTGCGCGCTCTCGAAGGTGGTCGGGCGGATGGGGCACCAGCCCGAGGCGGCGGCGAGCCCCGCCTCGCGCGCGATCGAGGCGGCCATCTGCGGCGGGATGACGTTGATCACGTCGCCTTTCACGCGGTCGCCGAACTCCGTCTCCACCTCCATCTCGGCCGGGCGCACGCGCACCACGCGCCCGTCGTTGGAGGCGCCGCGCCACTCCACCATGCCGGGATAGAGCTCGGCCCAGGCGTCCTGGAACAGCGGCTGCTTGGAGAAGCCGTTCTTCGCGTCGAGCGCGATGATCTTGCTGCGCGGCTTGTGGCGCTTCAGATACTCCGCGACCATCGAGATGCGCTCGTAGGGCCCGGGCGGGCAGCGGAAGGGGTTGTCCGGGATCGCCATGACGAAGACGCCGCCATCGGGCATGGCGCGAAGCTGCGCGGCGAGCAGGCTGATCGGCTGCAGCGAGGGCACCCAGCCATGCGGCATGCGCGCGCTCGCGGCCTCGTCATAGCCCTCGATCGCGCCCCAGCGCAGGTCGATGCCCGGCGAGACGATCAGCTTGTCGTAGGGCACCTGCGCGCCGTCGGCGAGGCGCACGCGCTTCGCGCCCGCGTCCACCGCCACCGCCGCCTGGTGCACCACGCGCACGCCGCGCGCGGCCAGGCGCTCGTAGCCGAAGGTGATGCTCGCCATGTCGCGCCGGCCAGCGAGCACGAGATTGCCGTAGGGGCAGGTGGTGAAGGTTCGGCTGCGCTCGATCAGCGTCACGTCGAGCTGCGGGAAGCGGTCGCGCGCGAATCGGGCGGCGGAGGCGCCGCCGAAGCCGCCGCCGAGGATGACCACGCGCCCCGCGCCCGCCTGGGCGCGGGCCGCGCGCGGCGCGGCGAGGGCGGTGGCGGCCAGCGCGGGGGCGGCGGCGAGAAGGGTGCGGCGATGGAGCGTCATGGCGTTCTCCTCCTCACTCGGGCTTGGCGAAATGCGCGGCCAGCGCCGCGATCTCCGCATCCGTGTAGCCGCGCGTGATCCGGCCCATCACGGTGTTGGGCCGCTCATTGGCGCGGAAGGCGCGCATGGCGGCGACGAACTCCGCACGGGTCTGCTGCTGCTTGATGCTCGGGATGCCATGCCCCCCCTCCCCGGCCGCGCCATGGCAGCCCTGGCAGGCGCCGGCCAGCAGCGCGGCGTCGGGCGCCTGCGCGAGGGCGGGCGCTGCGGCCAGCAGGCCAAGGGTGAACACGGATGCGGCAAGGCGCATGAGCTGCTTCCTCCTGGCCGCGCTTTCATCGGCGGCCCGTTATGTGCAAACTAGCTAAAGCAAACGGCGCGCGGAGGTCCAGAGGGAAATCCACCCGCGCCGCAGGAAAAGGATGGGCGAGGATGCAGGCGCCGATCAACCGCGACCTCGCGCGGCGGGGGCTTCTCGTGCTCGCCGCGCCGCTCGCGCTGGCCCGTCGCGCCTGGGCGGCGGAGGCGCGCCTCGTCATGCTCGAGCGCCATGACTGCGCCTGGTGCCGGCGCTGGCTGCGCGAGGTGGGCGAGAGCGCGTGGAACCTCTCCGACCTCGGCCGCCGCGCGCCGCTGCGCCGCGTGGACGTGGCGCGCGGCCTGCCGGAGGATCTCGGCTTCATCGCCAACTGGCGCTTCACGCCGACCTTCGTTCTGGTGGCCGGGGGGCGCGAGATCGGCCGCATCATCGGCTACCAGGCCGATCTGTTCTTCTGGCAGCAGGCCGAGGCGCTGCTCGCGCGCCTGCCGCCGGCCACGAGGGAGGAGGGTTGACCATGAGAGGCATGATGCTCGGCGCGGCGCTGTTCGCCGCCCTCGCCGCACCGCCCGCGCGGGGCGAGGATTTCATCCCGATGCGGATGATGGCCCCCGGCCTCGCGCTCGATCTGGCGCGCGCCGCGCTGGAGGCCTGCCGCGCGCGCGGCTTCCAGTTTGCGGTCGCGGTGGTGGACCGCATGGGCGTGCCGCAGGTGATGCTGCGCGACGCGCTGGCGGGGCCCCACACGCCGGATACGGCCATCGGCAAGGCGCGCGCCGCCGTCTCCTTCCGCGCCGCGACGGAGGAGCTCTCCGCGCTCACCCAGGCGGGGCAGGTGAACAGCGCCATCCGCCACATCCCGGGCTTCGTGTTCCTGGGCGGCGGCGTGCCGGTGGAGGCGGGCGGCATGATCGTGGGCGGGGTGGGCGTCTCCGGCGCGCCCGGCGGGGCCGAGGACGACGCCTGCGCGCGCGCGGGCATCGCCGCGGTGGAGGAACGCCTGCTGATGTAAGGCCCCCTCATGCCAGCGGCCGCTGTTTCTGACCCGCGCGAAAGCGGCGCGGCCGCTGGTATCCCCTTGTTTCGGCGCGCAGCCGCCACGCCAATCCCGCGCGCGATACCGGCGGCATCACATGCCGCCCGTATCAGGGCCGCAGATGCACCCAGCCCATCAGCGTGCGCTCGACGATCTCGGGCAGCCCGTTCTGCACCACCTCCACCCCGGGCAGCAGCGCCTCGGGGCCGAGGCCGAGCGAATCGAGCGTCGCGCCGCAGGCCACGAAGCCCACGTCATAGGCCTGCAGCGAGGCCACGCGCTCGGCCACCTGGCTCTCGGCCGCGATGAGGTGGCGCACGCCGGGGCCGTAGGCGACGAGGAGGATCTCCACCAGATCCTGCCCGTAGAAGCCCTGGATGTTGATCAGGTTCGAGAACACCGCATGCGCGCGCTCCGGCTCGCGCTCGCTCAGCGAGACGACGATGCGCCGCGGCTGGTCCATCGAGGGGCGCGGCTCGGCGAGCGGGGTCTCGCGCCGCTGCGCGCGCGCGGCCATGGGCAGCACGGCGGGGAGAAGCAGAAGCATCCGGCGTGGGGTCATCGTCCGCTGGCCTCCGGCGAGAGAAGCAGGTGAGACATC
>JBKBSR010000519.1:0-1540 GCA_046291055.1 Roseococcus sp. | reverse complement strand
AGAGGAGACGAGACGCTGTTCGACGATCTCTTAGACAACGTCGGCCCCCCCCCCGAGGCCCTGCGCCAGGCCCTGGCCCAGCGCGATGAGGTAGCCGTCGAGCTGCCCGTCCGCGTCGCGCGTGCACAGGCCGGTCTCCTCCACCTCCACGCCCATCACCAGCACGCCCGCCTCCCGCACCCTGTCCCAGCCGCCATCGCGCGGCATGGCGCGGGCGGGGGCCGCGGCCGCGCCCAGCGCGGCCAGCAGCAGGGGGCGTCGCCCGGGCGTCATCGGCGCGGGTCGCAGGCCTCGCAGGCCTGCCGCCAGGCCGTCTCCGCGGCCTGCGCGGCCATGGACGGGGTCATCGTGCCCGCGGCCACACGGCGCCAGATCGGGTCGGTCATGCTCTGCCAGAGCGCGGCCCCGGGCGCGATCGTGTCCTTCGGCCGCGCGCTTGCATGCACCTGCTCGAAGACGAGGTCCATCCGCCCCGCGCCCTGCCGCCACTCCACCAGATCGCGGTCGTTCCACAGCGGCCGGGCGCAGAAGGGCAGGCCGTGCTCAAGGAAGAGGCGCTTCGCGGTTCCGTACTCGGCGGCGTCGTCGCGGCCGCCCAGATGCTGCAGCAGGCCCATGGCGCGATACTCCCGCCAGGGTTCGGCCCGCGCCGCCACGGAGAGGCATTGCAGGCGCACCCAGCCGCAGGTGGCCGGCCCCGTCGCCTCGCCGCCGAAGGGCAGCGGGGCGAGGCGGATGCTCGCGGCGGCGGCGGCGTTCTGCGGCGCGCGCAGCCAGTGCAGGCGGTAGGTCGGCAGCACGGCGAAAGCGTGCCGTCCCTCGCCCAGCGCCGCCGCGCATTGCGCCTCGGTCATGCGCAGCGCCTCGGGCGCCAGGATGCGGTGGTCATGGATCAGGGCTTGCAACAGGGTCAGGGCGGGCAGCAGCCCCGTCCGCTCATCGGTCATCACGGGGTACCCCTCGGGACCGATGAACCGGCCGCCGAGGCTGTAGGCGAGGGCGGTGACCAGCTCGAGCAGCCAGGGTTCGGCGGAGAGCGGCATGATCAGCGGCTGCGCGGAGAGCCCGCGCGCGCGCAGCGTGCGGGCCTGCTGCACCAGCTCCTCCCAGCGGGCGGGCGGGCCGCGGAACCCCGCATCGCGCAGCATGTCGAGGTTGCAGAACAGCGCCAGCGCGTCCTGGTAGTAGGGCAGCCCGTAGAGCCGGCCGCGGAAGCGCATGGCCCGCTGGCAGTTCTCGTCCTGTTCCCGGGCGGTGGCCAGCATGGCGGGTTGATCGTCCAGCGGCGCGATCAGCCCGGCGATGACCAGCTCGGGCAGCCAGGAATCCGAGACCCAGGCGATGTCCGGCCCGTCCGGCCGGCGCAGCGCCAGGGGCAGCGCCTCCAGATACTCGGCCCAGGGCAGATGGACATGGCGCACCGCCACCCCCGTGGCGCGCAGGTGCCGCGCGAAGGCCGCGCGCATCGCGGGCAGGGAGGTGGCGCTCCAGGTCAGCACCGAGACGCTGGGCGGCAGCGCGGAGGAGGCGGTGGCGCCCG
>JBKBSR010000518.1:0-1541 GCA_046291055.1 Roseococcus sp. | reverse complement strand
CCATGGGCGGCAAGGCCGATCTGGTGCTGTCCGACATGGCGCCGAACACCACGGGGCACCAGGCGACGGACCATCTGCGGATCATGGCGCTGGCCGAGATCGCGCTGGACTTCGCCGGGCGCGTCCTGGCCCCCGGCGGGGCCATCGTGGCGAAGGTGCTGCAGGGCGGGACCGAGAAGGAGATGCTGGCGGTGCTGAAGCGGGACTTCGCCACCGTGAAACACGTGAAGCCGCCGGCGAGCCGGAAGGACAGCGCGGAGATGTATGTGGTGGGGGTGGGGTTCCGCGGCCGGGGCAGCGAATCCTAGGGGCCGGGGCGGGGCGCCGGCCGCCCGACGCCGGTGCGGAACGCGGTGCCGCAGCCCGCGGCGCATCACCTGCGGCCCGCGCCATCATCCTCGGCGACGCACAGCACCGCCTCGCGGAAATCGCGCCCGCCGCGCTCCATCACCTCGCGCAGCGTGTTGGGCAACAGCATCTGGTTGCCCACGACCTGGTAGCGCAGCCGGACCGTCTCCACCGCGCGCCGGTAGGCGGCATCGGAGGCATAGGCGCGGATGGCCCGCCACGCGGCCTCGCCCGTGATCGGGCGACTGAGGTCCACCGGCGGAGGCGCCACGCGCCGCGCCACCGCCGCAGGGTCCATCCCGAGGGTGCGGACGGCATCCTGCGCCTCACCCCGCCTCCCGCCCGCCCGGCGCCGCCAGAGGATGAAGGCAGCCACGGCAAGCACGCCTCCGGCGCCCGCAAGGTACAATCCGACTGACGGGTCCATGGATCGGATCATCATCCCGAAAGCATCCGCCTCGACCGGCGGCACATCGAGGCGCCGCCAATAGGTCACATAGCATTGCAGCCAATCTGGCAGGCCCTCGCTGCGGAATGTCGTCGCCGGCTGGCCGGACCGCGACGCGCTTCCCCTCTCCACCGCATGGCGGAGGAGCAGGCTTCGCATGGCCGGACAGGGCCCGGTCACGCTCTCCCGCGCCAGCGGGAACACCGCAAGCCCGCCCAGCACGATCCCCGCCATGAGCACGAGCGCGCCGCAACCGACCAGAAGCCGGGACACGGCGCCGCCGCGCGTCCCGTCCGGCAGAGCGGTCCGAAAGCCCTCCTGCGGCCAGCCCTGGTTGAGCGCTTCGAGCCTTCGCCGCCAGGGATCATGTCCCGGGTCGCTCATCCGCGGCCTATAGCATCCGTCCGCCGCGGGTTTGAGCCGCACGGCCCGGCCCATGCTTGCCCTCGCCCCCGCCCCGCACTAAGGAGGGCCGCCAAGGTCGCGGATCGCGAAAGGTCCCCCATGGCTCCCGACAGCACCCCTGACACCCCCCGCATCGCCGCGCGCATGATAGAGGAGGCCTACGCCTTCGACGACGTGCTGCTGGTTCCCGCCTTCTCCACCGTGCTGCCGGCGCAGACTGACACGCGCACGCGGCTGACGCGCGAGATCGCGCTGAACATCCCGCTCGTCTCGGCGGCGATGGACACGGTGACCGAGGCGAACATGGCGATCGCCATGGCCCAGGCCGGCGGGATCGGCG
>JBKBSR010000517.1:0-1544 GCA_046291055.1 Roseococcus sp. | reverse complement strand
CACGACGCGCAATGCGCCGCGGCCGGCGTGACCACCGTGCTGGACGCGCTCTGCCTCGGCGATCTCGGCTTCGACCAGGGCCGCGACCAGACCTTCCGCGAGGGGGTGGCGGACCTCACGGCCTTCGCCGGCTCCCCGCTGCTCAAGGCCGAGCACCACCTGCATCTGCGCTGCGAACTGCCCGCGGCCGACATGCCCGCCTGCCTCGAGACGGTGGCCGACCACCCGCTCGTGGCCATGGTGAGCCTCATGGACCACTCCCCGGGCGTCGGCCAGTACCGCGACATCGCGCGCTACAAGGCGATGCGCGTGCGCCAGACGCGCATGACGGAGGCGGAGGTGGACCGGCGCATCGCCGAGCTGCTGGCCCAGCGGGCCGAGCGGCGCGAGCCGCAGCGCCGCCTCGTGCTCGACCGCTTCGCCGGGCGCGGCATCCCGCTGGCCAGCCATGACGACGAGGACCCCGCCGAGGTGCGCCGCAACGCCGCGGACGGCATCCGCGTCAGCGAGTTCCCTGTCACGCTGGATGCGGCGCTGGAGGCGGCGCGCATCGGCGTCTCGGTGATCGCGGGGGCGCCCAACATCGTCCGCGGCGGCAGCCATTCCGGCAATGTCGCGGCCATGGATCTGGTGCGCGCCGGGGCGGTGGATGTGCTGGCGAGCGACTATGTGCCGCCCGCGCTGATCGAGGCCGCCTTCCTCATGGCCGCCGAGACGGGGCTGCCGCGCGCCATCGCCGCCATCACCGCCGCCCCGGCGGCGCTGTGCGGCATGGCCGATCGCGGCCGCCTCGCGCCCGGGCTGCGCGGCGATGTGGTGCGCGTGGCCGAGCATCACGGCCATGCGGTGGTGCGCGAGGTGTGGCGGCTCGGCCGGCGGGTCGCGTGAGGCGCGCGGGGGAAGGCGCGTGACGCGCGCGGGCATGGGCCGGTGATGCGCGCGGCCCTCTACTGGGCCCCCGAGCTCGCGGACCCGCTGCACGCGGCGGGCGCCGCCTGGCTCGGGCGCGACGCCGAGACGGGGGCGCGCCTGCCCCAGCCGCCCATCCCAGGCATCGAGGAGATCACCGCGGATGCGCGCGGCTATGGGCTGCACGCCACGCTGAAGCCGCCCTTCCGGCCGGCGCGGGGCTATGCGGCGCTGCGCGAGGCGGTGGCGGCCTTCGCCGCCGGCCAGCCGAGGTTCGATCTGCCGCCGCTCGCGGTGGCGGAGCTCAAGGGCTTCCTCGCGCTCCGCGAGACCGCGCCCTGCCCGCCCCTGCACGCGCTGGCCGATGCGGCGGTGGAGGCGCTGGACGCGCACCGCTCCCCCCCCGACGAGGCGGAACTCGCCCGCCGCCGCTGCGCCGGGCTGAGCCCGCGGCAGGAGGCGCTGCTGGCCCGCTTCGGCTACCCTTATGTCATGGAGGAGTGGCGCTTCCACGTCACGCTGACGCGCCGCCTCGCGCCCGGCGAGGCGGCGGTGCTGCGCCCCGCCGCGGAGGTGCATTTCGCGGGGATCGCCGGCAGGCCCCGGCGGGTGGGGAGCGTCTGCCTCTTCACCCA
>JBKBSR010000516.1:0-1553 GCA_046291055.1 Roseococcus sp. | reverse complement strand
GCCGAGGCCGCCAGCCGCGCCGCCCTGCTGCTGGAGGCGGCGGATCTCGTCGCCCCCGGCGGCCCCGCGGGCGAGACGGCCGAGGCGCTGGCGGTCGCGGCCAAGCGCGCCGGGCTGCCGCCCGCCATCCTCGTGCCGTTGCTGCGCGCCGCCGCGCTCAGCCTGCCGACGGACGACGCCTCGGCCCGCATCGCCGCCGCCATCCGCGTGCAGGAACTCGCCGCCGCCCTGGCGGCCTGACAGGACACCCGCCCATGGGCTTCAACTGCGGCATCGTCGGCCTTCCCAATGTCGGCAAATCCACGCTGTTCAACGCGCTGACGCAGACGGCGGCCGCGCAGGCGGCGAACTATCCCTTCTGCACCATCGAGCCCAATGTGGGCCGCGTGGCGGTGCCCGATCCGCGGCTCGAGACGCTCGCGCGCATCGCGAAAAGCGCGAAGGTGGCGCCCACCAGCCTCGAGTTCGTGGACATCGCGGGGCTGGTGCGCGGCGCCTCCAAGGGCGAGGGGCTGGGCAACCAGTTCCTCGGCAACATCCGCGAGGTGGACGCCATCGTGCATGTGCTGCGCTGCTTCGAGGACAGCGACGTGACGCATATGGACGGCAGCGTGGACCCGATCCGCGACGCCGGCACCGTGGAGACGGAGCTGATGCTGGCCGATCTCGAATCGCTCGAGAGGCGCGTGCCGCAGCTCCAGAAGAAGGCGCGCGGCAACGACAAGGAGGCGCAGGCGCAGCTCGCGCTCATCGAGGCGCTGATCCCGGCGCTGCAGGCCGGCCGCGCCGCCCGCACCGCCATCCCCCCCGGCGAGGAGGAGGCCGCGCGCCGCCTCGGGCTGATGACGACCAAGCCCGTGCTCTACGTCTGCAACGTCGAGGAGGCGAGTGCCGCCACCGGCAACGCCCACAGCGCGCGGGTGATGGACTACGCCCGCGCCCAGGGCGCCCGCGCCGTGGTGGTGAGCGCGGCCATCGAGGCCGAGATCGCGCAGATGCCCGAGGCCGAGCGGGGCGAGTTCCTCGCGAGCCTCGGCCTGTCGGACTCGGGGCTCGATCGCGTGATCCGCGCGGGCTACGAGCTGCTCGGCCTGATCACCTTTTTCACCGCCGGCCCCAAGGAGGCGCGGGCCTGGACCATCGTGAAGGGCATGACCGCGCCCCAGGCCGCGGGCGTGATCCATGGCGATTTCGAGCGCGGCTTCATCGCCGCCGAGACCATCGCCTACGAGGACTACGTGGCCTGCGGCGGCGAGCAGGGCGCGCGCGAGGCGGGCAAGCTGCGCGTCGAGGGGAAATCCTACGTCGTGAGGGACGGCGACGTGATGCTCTTCCGCTTCAACGTGTAGCGGGCGGCGGCGTCGGGCGCGGCGGGTCGGGCGCGGGATAGACGCGCGGGAAGGTGATCCGCTCCGGCGGGCCGGGCGGGCGGGGCGGGCCGTAGCGGCCGCAGCCGGCCAGAACGGCCAGCGCGAGCAGGGCGAGCAGCGCGCGCGTCATGCCAGGCGCTCCTTCCAGGCGGCGCAGGCGGCGCGGACATTCTCGGGCGCCGT
>JBKBSR010000164.1:0-7265 GCA_046291055.1 Roseococcus sp. | reverse complement strand
CTCGATCGCCGCCCACTGCACGTCGCTCAGCCAGAACAGGCGCGACACCGTCCATCCCCCGCCGTTTGGCAGGGTGAATCACCGCGACGCACCTACGTCAATTGGGTACAGACCCTAGGCTTCTTTCGCGGTGCAGCAGAGCGGCGATCGCTCCTTGCGGTGGTGCAGCTTCTTCGGACAGCTCTCAGCCGTCGCTCCGCGGAAGGAAGCCGATGGGCAGGGTTCTCCGAGGGCGCGGGGCCGGGAGCCGGTCAACCCAAGGATGGCCGCGCCTCGCGCTGTGGCCGGCGAGCCTTGCCGCCCGGGCCCGCCGGCGGCGCCTGCGCCGCCCTCCTGGCTGGCGGCAGCGGCGCGGGTGGGGCGCGCACGGACGCGGGCGAGGGGTTCTTGGCGAGGCGCAGCATGGCCGCGGCCGCGATGCGCGCCAGGTCCGCGGCGCCGACCGGCGGGGCGTCGCCGATCGGCACGCGCCCCGAGGTGAGCTGGATCGGGGTTTCCGGCGGCAGGTGGTCGCGGTTGATGGCCTCGATCTCCGCCTTCTGCCGGGCCGCGAACCGCGCGAAGGCGTCCTGCGAGACATGCAGGGGCGGGGCCTCCACCACCGGCGGCGCGTTCAGCAGGGCGTTGGCGAGGTCGCGACAGAGGCTGCGCGCGGCGCGTGGATCGGCCACGGCGTTCGCGGCCTCGAACAGCGGGAACTCCGCGAGGTTGGGGCTGCGGTTCACCGTCCCGGCCGCGAGAACCTCCGGCAGGGCGGCCCTGTAGCCGGGGCCGATCAGGCCGAGGAAGCGGCCCAGCAGATCGGCGCGGTCGGCGTCGTAGAGGCGCGTGATCACGCGCTCCGGCCCCACCACCTCGCGCAGCATGGCGATGTGCGCGGGCCAGCGCGTGGTGGCGGTGGCGATGAAGCCGTCCAGGCTGCGGCGCCGCTCGGGCAGGGTCATCAGCCGGCCCACCTTCGCGAACTGCGCGAAGCCGGCCACATGCACGTCCAGCAGGTGGCGCATGTAGAAGATGACGTGCATCTCCCTGCCGCGGGCGCGGAACAGCCCGTCGAGCTCGGCCAGCGCCTCGCGCCCGATGAACTGCAGCGCCTCGGAGGAGATGAGCAGCTCGCGCCCGCCCGCCTCGGCCAGCGCCTCGTCGATCCAGGCCAGCGCCGTCTCGCGCGACGTGGGCGCGCCGAAACGCTCCGGCAGGAGGTAGCGCGCCAGAAGCCCGCCATTGCCCTGGTTCATCTCGCCAGCGCCGGCGCGCTGCTCCGACACCTCGTTGCCGCGGGCGTAGAACAGGCCGGCCGCGAACAGTTCCGCGCGATGCCGTGTCAGCGTGGACTGGATGAAGGACGTGCCGGTCTTGCCGGCCCCGATGTGCAGGAAGACGCGCATGCCGGTCCCAATCCAACTCCTTGCGCTACGCCCGTGGAGGGCGAGGCTGCAACGACTCGACATAAGACGCTTTCCGCCCGGAGGGAACACCTGCCGAGAGCGCGGAGCGCCCGGGCATCGGCGCGCGGTCCCGAGGCGTTTACTGCGTCCGGAGCTTGCGGTAAGGAAGATGCGTCGGCCCCAAGGGGCGGGCGTGGCTGCGGGCAGGAACGGAGGCGCGGGGAGGTTTCCGGCGCGCAGCGAACCGCTCGCAGGGCGTCCATGGGGTGTGCAGCGCGCCGGGGGGAGTCTTGCGCATGGATACATCGCCGCCGAACCCTTTCCCCAGGCGCACGGCGCCCCTCTTCCTGTTCCTGCACATCCCCAAGACGGCCGGCTCCTCGCTGCGCCGCGTGCTGCAGCAGATGTTCGCCCCGCACCTGCACTTCTTCACCGAGAGCGGGGAACTTGCCCACACGCCCGAGCATCTCGCGCGATGGGCCGATCCAGCCTTCTATGACGACTATCTGCTCCTGGGCGGCCATGTGGGGCGCAACCATCCGGTCATGCGCGCCGAGGCCGCGCGGCGGCGCCGGATCTACATCTCGGTGATGCGCGACCCCGTGCGGCGGGCCGTCTCCGGCTATGATTTCTCGCGCCGCTTCCCAAGACATCCGATGCGCGAGTGGCTGGCGAACAAGACCCTGCTGCAGGCCATCACCACGCCCGGCCCCTTCCGCGACCGCTACGTGAACGACCAGCTCCGCTACGTGTTCGGCACGACGAACCCCGATCTGGCCGAAAGCCGGCTGCACGAGGACAACCACATCCTCGCGCCGATCGAGAAGCTGGAGGCCTTCGTCGACACCATCTCGGCGGTGAGCGGCATGCCGCGGCCGCCTGCCGTCCCGCGGCTGAACACGGCCGTCGATCTTTCGGACGCCGGGATCGAGCGGGCGGAGGAACAGCCGGACTATCCGCTCGCGCTCGAGGCGATCGCGGAAGCGAACGCGGAGGAGGCTCGCTTCATCGAGCGCCACCTGCGGGACGTGCTGGTGACCACCTGCCGCAAGCCCTGGCTCATGGAGGAAGCGCGGGGCGCTTCGAGGCCCGCCGCGCGCAGAGCGGCCGCCCGCCGCGTCGCCGCGGGCGGCGCCTGAGGCGCAGGCCCGCGAGGCTTGGCGTCAGCGCCCGCCGGCGCCGCTGCGCGGCGCCCGGTGAGGTTTGCCCGCGCCGGAAGCTGCATGATAGCCTTATGGACTGAATGGCGGGCAGGCCGGCGCGCCATGCGATCTGCCGGCGGACAGGCCGCCTCGGGCGCTGGACACCGAGCATGGAGAGCTGCGCGCATGAACCCCTACTTGGCCCTGCCGGACTCCGCCTTCTGGCGGCGCAGCGTGAGCGCGCTCGCCCCCGAGGCGGTGGACCCGGTGGTGGACGTGCCCTTCCGCATCGGGCGCGAGGACGCGGTGGCGACGGCGGGAAGCTGCTTCGCGCAGCACATTTCGCGCACGCTGGTGGCGGAGGGGTTCCGCTATCTCGTCACCGAGTCGCGCCCTGCCACCGAGGGGGCGCGGGACGAGAACTACGGCGTCTTTCCCGCGCGGTTCGGCAACATCTACACCGTGCGGCAGCTCCTCCAGCTGTTCCAGCGCGCCTATGGCACCTTCGCCCCGGTGGATGAGGCGTGGGAGCGCGCCGACGGGCGCTTCGTCGATCCCTTCCGCCCGCGCATCCAGGAAGGCGGCTTCGAGAGCCGCGCAGCCCTGCTGGCCGATCGCGCCGCGCATCTCGCTGCGGTGCGCGCCATGTTCGAGGGCTGCGACGTGTTCGTCTTCACGCTCGGCCTGACGGAGGCCTGGGTCTCCAGCCGGGATGGCGCCGTGTTCCCCCTCGCGGCCGGCGTGGTGGCCGAGAAGGCGGACCCCGACTGGACCGTGTTCCGCAACTTCACCGTGGGCGAGATGGTGCGCGACCTCTCGACCTTCATCGAATGGGTGCGGCGGGTGAACCCGGGGCTGCGGATCGTCCTCACCGTCTCGCCCGTGCCGCTGATCGCGACCTATGAGCCGCGCCATGTGCTCGTCTCCACCGTCGCGAGCAAGTCCGCCCTGCGCGTCGTGGCGGACGAGGTGAGCCGCAACATCCCCGGCGTGGCCTATTTTCCCTCCTACGAGATCATCACGGGCCCGCAGTCCGGCGCACGTTACTACCAGGAGGATCTGCGCGAAATCCGCCCCGAGGGCGTGGCGCATGTCATGTCCATCTTCCGCCGCCACTTCCTCGGCGAAGGGGCGGCGGTGGCGCGCGCGCCCGCCCCCCGGCCGGCCGCCGCGCCGGCCCGCCCGACCGCGGCGTCGCCCGCAGCCCGCGGGGGGCTCGCCGCGCGCATCAGCGCCATGGAAGGGACCATCTGCGACGAGGAGGCGCTGGACGTGCCGGCGCCGGTGGGCGGAGCCCGGGCATGAGGATCGCCGTCGTCGGGAACTGCTATGTCGAGGCCATCGCGGGCTGTCTGCGCCTGCTGCTGCCGGGGGCTGAGGTCACGCCCTTCTGGGCGCGCGCCGACCGCGCGGAAGAGGCCAAGGCCTTCTACGCAAGCCTGGGCGCCTTCGACGTGGTCTGCGGCCACCGCGCTGCCAGCGGGGATCTCGCGCGGACGGCGCGCGAGGCCGGGGCCAGGCGCTTCATCCAGCTTCCCGCGCTGGTCTTCACCGGCTTCCAGCCTGACAACGTGATGATCGGCGCCCTGCGCGGGCCCATGGGCCATTGCCACTCGGCCATCGCGGTCTCGGCCTTCCTGCTCGGCCTGCCCGAGGCGCGGGCGCAGGGGCTGTTCAACAGCTTCGTCTATGCCTCCCTCGGCTATTTCGACCGCTTCGCGCAGGAGCGCGAGCGGCTGCTGCGCTCGGCCGCCAGCCTCGACTTCGACCTGCGCGCGGATTTTGAGGCCTGGCCCCGGCCCTTCATGCACGATGTCAGCCACCCGGCCTTCCCCACCCATGTCTCGGTGGCGCGCATCCTGGCCCGCCGCCTCAGCGACGAGGTGCGCGAGGTGGACTGGTCCGACCCGGCCGTGGTCGCGGCGGCGGACCATACGAAGTTCAACGCGCTCTGGCCCGTCTATCCCGAAATCGCGCGCCGCCTCGGCATGCCCGAGCAGCCCCTCGTTTTCCGCTTCGAGGGGCGGTTGCGGCAGGAGCTGTCGCTGGAGGAGTTCATCGCCCGCTCCTACGAGCTGTACGCAGGGGCCGACCCTGCGCTGCTCACCCGCGCCGTGGAGCCGGAGATGGCGGTGCTGTCGGAGCTGTTCGCCTACGTCTGATAGCAGCGGCCGCTGCGATCGCTTGGTTCTGGCACGCCGCCGCCCGCCAGCCCGGCATGCGTAATGCGGCCGGTGTAACAGTCGGCCATATCAGCCCACGCGCCGCAGCCAGATCGAGCTGCCCGGGTTGCGCGCGAAGTGCGGCGCGGCCCCCGTCAGCGCCCGCTGCGCCTGGGCCTTCAGCAGGCTGGCCCAGAACAGCACCTCGAAGCGCTCGTTGAAGGTGAGGAAGGCGCGCAGCGCATAGGCCTCGTTCCAGGAGTAGTTGCGCTCCTTCACCCAGAACTCCGGATACTCGAATGGCCAGGGACAGTCGTGGAACTGCGCGATGACGCCCGGCTTCACGCGCGGCAGGAGCTGGAACAGCTCGTGATGCACGTCGCTGCCCGTCTTGAGCACATGGGTGCTGTCGATGAACAGGATGTCGCCGGCCTCGAGCGGCGCCACCAGCTCCTCGGGCGGCACCTCCTGCACCGGGCGCTGGATGAGGGTGAGGCGCCCGGCATCCTCGGGCCAGAGCAGGCTGTTGAGCCGCTCCGGGTAGGGTTCCACGCAGGTGAGGGCGAGCCCCTCGAGCCCGAGCTGGTCGGCGAAGTCGAGCATGGCGGCGGTGGAGTAGCCGGAGCCGATCTCGACGATCCGGCGCGGGCGGGCGCTGGCCATGACCAGGTAAAGGCTGGCGGCGTCGCCGGCCGGGAAGGGGCCGCCCTCGACGGAGAATCGCCTGTCGGGCAGCTTCGTCTCGGGGATGGGCAGCGCGGCCAGCTCCGCCGCATGGGCGTCGAGCAGGCGCAGCATGGCCTCCACGTCGAGGCGGATGCCGAGCAGATCGGCCGGCGACTGGGCGCGGGCCTTCTCCAGGTGGTCGCCCAGGCTGCGGGGGTCCACGACCGGAGAGTAGTAGTGCCCGGCCGGCCAGAAGCAGGGCACGCCCTGCTGGCGGAGATAGGCCGGGCTCGCGGTGAAGCGGCGCAGCAGTTCGGCCGGCGAGAGGTTCTCGCCGAGCTTCATCCAGTGCGTCAGCTCCTTCGGCGATGGTTCCCGGTTGAGGAACTGGCGATACAGCACCAGCACCAGCTCCTCCCGCGCTGCGGCGGCGGGCTCGACGCTGTCGGGGGCTGTGCGCATCGTGCTCTCCGGATCCCAGAGGTGGCCGAACGGCCCGGGCAGGCGCTTGTCGCCTGCCCAGCGGGCGCTTGTCCAGCGGCGCGTGGCGGAAGGGGCTTGCATGCGCGGGATCATTCGTATAGATGATGATGCGCTGCGTTGGCCGTCGGTCCGCCGCAGCGCCCATCCCCGAGCCAGCCTATGGCGATCTTGGGGCGGGGCTTCACACCGCACACTGAAAACGGAGACACATGATGTCCACCACCACCAAGGGCTCCAGCAAGACGCCGGCTCCGGTCAACCCCGGCGAGGCCTATGAGAGCCTCCTTCTCCTCTCCCATCGCTGGGTCAACCTCGTGGCCGCCTCGGCGCCGATGGCGGCCCATGCGTTGACGGTGCCCGCCTTCGTGGCGCTGGCCGCCGCCGCGGCGCAACCGGGCTCGCCTCTGGGCAAGCTCGCGCGCAAGGCGGGCCTCGACCGCGCGGCCGCCGTCGAAGCGATGCGCGGCCTGCGGGCCGCCGGGCTGGTCGAGCAGGCGCGCGGGCCCGAGGGCAAGGGCGCCAGCTTCACGGTGACCGAGAAGGGCCGCGAGACGCTCGCCGCCGTCCGGGCTGGCTTCGCTGAGGCCGCTGCCGCCATCCCCGAGGCCAACTGGCGCGCGGTGCCGCGGATCGCGGGCATCCTGCGCATCGCGGGCCGGGCCAAGCCGAAGGCCTGACCATCCAGGCGGGGGCGGCCTGCGCCGCCGGTGGCAAGCGCCCCCGCTCGTTGCACGCATACCGCCGGCAGATAGGCCGGACCTATCGCGCGGGCTCGATTGGCGGGCGGCGGCGCGCCAAGGTTCATCCCGGCGGTCGCCCCGAAGCTTCAAGCGTCAGACAGAATGGCCGCGGGCATGGGGCATTTCGACTGACCCTGGCTCACGGTGAAGTGGGTGGGCGCGGCCGGGAACCTGAGGGCGCCGACCACCCGGCCTTGCGGGAAAGCGTCCATGGGGCGCCAAGGGCGCCTGTCGGAAGGGCCTTCCGCCCGGCAGGCAGCGCCCTTGTTGCCTCTCAACAGCGTCGGAGCCACAAGCCGCCGCCCGGATTCAGCAAGTATCGTTCTGCCTGGGCCGAACCAAGCGCAATGACCGCATCGCGGTGCGTGGTGGCGATGTGGTGGTTGAAGAACAGCACCTCAAATGCCTTGTTATACTGCAAAAAGATGTGCAATGCATACACCTCGTTCCAGGCGTAATTCAGATCAATCGCCCACCGCCTTGGATATTCAAACCCGGCGAACACGTCATGAAAGTGGACGACCACGCCCTTTGCGAGGCGCGGCAACACCTGTGTGAGTTCAAAGTGGACATCGCTTCCGGTTTTCAGCACATGAGTGCTGTCTATGAATAGTAGGTCTCCGTCCTGCAGTTCCTCGAAGATCACGAGGTCCACGTCCTGGACGCGCTTCGGAAGAATGGAAT
>JBKBSR010000515.1:0-1555 GCA_046291055.1 Roseococcus sp. | reverse complement strand
ATGACGCCCTGGGCGTTGCCGCCCCGCCCGCCGTCGCCGCCGGCCGCCAGGGCCGAGACGCCGACGAAGCCGACATCCGTGACCGTCACCTCGCGCAGCGCCGCGGTGGCGCGCCCGCCCTGGCCGCCCTGACCGCCGGTTCCTCCATCGCCGCCGGGGAGGAAGCTGGTCAGCCGGCCACCGGGGGGGAAGGCGTCGGTGTATTGCTGGTGCGTCCCCGCCCCGCCATCGCCGCCGCGCCCGCCGCCGCCGCCGACGGCCGTCAGGCCCCAGACCGCGAAGCCGCCGCCCTCGCCGGTCAATCCCTGCCCGCCGAGCTCGGCGCTCGCCGCGTCGCCCGGGCGCCCGCCGCCGCCGGGCCCGCCATCCCGGCTGGGAAAGCTGAGCGGGCGGTCCAGGCCCATGCGCCCCGGGGCCCCCTCGGCGCCGAAGGCGCTCGCGTCATCCTCGAAGGACAGGCTCATGGGCGCTCCGGGCGTGGCGTGGTCGTATCGGGCCCACAACTGATGCCATGCAGGCTTCCGCACAAGGGATGAGACAAGGGATGAGCGCGGGCGGCGCGCCGCGCGCCCCGGCGGACCCGGGCCGGTAACCAAGGGGAAACCTGCCGCGCCCTAACGAGGGGTCGCCAACAGGGAGCCCTTGCCCCGTGCCGCTCAGCGATCTCATCGCGCGCCTTGCGCCCGCCCGGGGGCGGCCGGAAGGGGAGCGCCGCCGCACCCCGCCCCCGTCCGGGCGCCCGGGGGGGCGGCGCGGCATGCCCTGGGGGGATCTCGGCGCCCAGGCCGTGCGGCGGCTGACGCGCGCCTATCTCCTGGCGCTCGGGCTTCTCGCGGCGCTGATCCTGGCCGGCGGGCTGCTCAGCGGCGACCTGCTGCGCCGGCAGAGCGACAAGGCGGCCGCGCTGCACGCGGCGGCGCAGCTTCCCTTCACCGTGCAGCGCATCGCGCGCATCGCGCCGCTCGCCGCCACGGGGCGGGACGCGGCCGCGCTCGCCACGGTGGAGGAGGAGGCGCGGGCCATGCTGGGCGCGCTGGAGCGCTGGCGCGCCCTGGCGGAGCGCACGGGCCTGCTCGCCGATCCCGGGCCCGCCTTCCGCCACATCGGGCTGCGGCCGCTGCTGGACGGCGCGGAATCCTTCGCGCTGCAGGCCCTCGCGCTCGGCCCGCTGATCGAGGCGGGAGAGCCGGGCCTCGCCGGATCGGCCGCCGAGGCGCTGCGTCACGAGGGGCAGGAGCATCTGGCCCCCCTGCTGCGGGACGGCGCGAATGCGCTGGCGCAGCGCACCGAGACGCAGATGGCCTGGATCCAGCGTCTGCACGGCGGGCTGCTGACCCTGGCGCTGCTGCTGCTCGTCGTGCAGGCGGTGCTGATCTTCGGCCCGCTGACGCGGCGCATCGGCCGCCTCGCCGCGCGGCTCGAGACGGAGGCGCGCACCGACTCCCTCACCGGCCTGATGAACCGCCGCGCGGTGACCGAGGCGCTCGCCCTTCGCCTCCCCCCCCGATAGCAGCCCCCCCTTCTCCCCGCCTACCCCAGCCAACTCCCGAGGGAA
>JBKBSR010000514.1:0-1559 GCA_046291055.1 Roseococcus sp. | reverse complement strand
TGATGCGGGGCTGTTCTACAGCCCCACGCGCGGGGCTTTCCGCTGTTCCCGCTCTCGATATGGGTTATGAAAGCAGGAAACCCCTCAGAAACGAGGCATCCGTGGTGAAATCCACTCAAGTGGCGCTGGACGCGGCGGACCGGCGCATCCTGCGCGCCCTGCAGCGCGACGGGCGGCTCTCCATCGTGGCGCTGGCCGAGGAGGTGGGGCTCTCCGCCACCCCCTGCCAGCGCCGCGTGAAGCGGCTGGAGGAGGCGGGGGTCATCCAGGGCTATGCCGCGCGCATCTCGGCCGCGCGCGTGGGGCTGCCGCTGCAGGCCTTCGTGCAGGTGCGCCTGGACAGCCATGGCGAGGAGCTGGCCGAGCGCTTCCACAGGGCGCTGGCCGCCCTGCCCGAGGTGCTGGCCGCCTACACCCTGAGCGGCGAGACGGACTATCTGCTCCAGGTGCTCGCCCCCGACATGGAGGCCTTCGGCGAGTTCGCCACGCGCCGGTTGCTGCGCCTGCCGGGGGTGAAGGAGACGCGCACCTCCTTCGTGCTGGCCACGCTCAAGCCGCCGGGGGAGGTGCCGGTCTAGCCTCGGCGAGCAGGGCTGCGAGGTCGAGGCGGCGGGTGAACATGGTCATCGCGCCGTCCTCGCCCTTCGGCCATTCCTCGCGCGGGCGGTCGCGGTAGAGTTCGACCCCGTTGCCGTCGGGGTCGCGCAGGTAGATGGCCTCGCTCACCCCATGGTCCGAGGCGCCTTCCAGCGCCACGCCCGCCTCCAGCACGCGCTGGAGGGCGCGGGCCAGGCTCGCCCGGTCGGGGTAGAGGATGGCCACGTGGAACAGCCCCGTGTTGTGCGCGGCCGGGGGCGTGCCGCCGGCGCTCTCCCAGGTGTTGAGCGCGATGTGGTGGTGGTAGCCGCCGGCCGAGAGGAACACCGCGCCCGGGCGGCGGTGCGTCACCTCGAAGCCGAGCACCCCCTGCCAGAAGGCGAGGGCGCGCGGGAGGTCCGCGACCTTGAGATGCACATGCCCGATGCGGGCCTCGGGGTGGATCGTGTTCATGCGCGCAGGATAGGGCGGCGCGCGGCGGTGCGGGCATCACAACTGGGAATGAGGGCGATCACGGCGGGGCTCCGCACGGGGGGCCGGCCACAGCCCCGGCTGCGCGGCAGCGAGCCGACCGTCAGGACCAACCCCCTACAGCCCCAGCCGCGCCCAGGCCGCCCGTTCCTCGGCCGCGGCCAGCGCCGCCTCGGCCAGCCCCGCCCCGGCGCGGGAGGCCAAGGCCCCCGGCAACAGCGAAAGCGGGAAGGGCCGCCGCCGCGGGCCGATGGGCAGCAGCTCCGCCCGCGCGCCGAAGCGGCGCTTCGCCTCGGCCCGCGCCTCGCCCAGCCCGTCGCAGAGGCCGAGCGGCAGCGCCGCCCGCCCGGTCCAGACGCGCCCGGAGAACAGCGCCTCCTCCGGCGCGGCGAGGCGAGCGCCGCGCAGCGCCCGCACCCAGGCCTTGAACCCCTCATGCAGCGCGAGGAGAAGCTCCTCGAACCACGCGACATCCTCCGGGCGCTGGGGGG
>JBKBSR010000163.1:0-7313 GCA_046291055.1 Roseococcus sp. | reverse complement strand
AGGGCGGGCCCGCGCCCCCTTTCGGCGTGAGCGACGCCGACCCCACCGACCCGCCGGGGCGCGGCCGCGGCACGGGCCCGCAGCCGCCGCGCAGCGGGCTGACGGACAGCGACCCGAACGACCCGCCGGGCCAGGGAAGGGGCGGCGGCGCGCCGGGCGCGAGCGACGCCGACCCCAGCGATCCGCCCGGGCGCGGCCGTGGCGCCCGCCCGCCCGGCCAGGGCGTGAGCGACGCCGACCCGACCGACCCGCCGGGCCAGGGCCGGGGCGGCTTGCCCCGCCCCCCCTCCGGCCCCACCGATACCGACCCGAGCGACCCGCCCGGGCGCGGCCGCGGCCCTGCGCCGGGGGGGAAGGGCGCCTGAGCCGCGGCGTGGCGCAGCCCCTGCCACGGCCCGCTGGTGGCCAGGCTGCCGCCCGCCGCCTCGCGCCCTCGCCCTTCATGGTGCTGCTGCCCGTGTTCCACGGCGCGCTGCTCCGAGGCATGCCGGCGGCGTTCATCGGCGTGGCCCTGCGCATCGCCGCCGCGACGCTGTGGGAGGAACTCGAGGGCGGCCGCTTCGGCGCGCGGCCCATGGCGGGCCCGGCGCCGCCGTGACCGGACGCCGATTCAGCCCCCGTTCAGCCCGCGGGGCGCAGCAAGCCCGGATGCGCCGAAGCCTGCCCATGCTCATGCTGCCCGTCCTGCTTCTCGCCCTCGCCCCGGGGGGCGCGCCGGCCAGCGAACGGCGCGACCATGAGCGCGCCCGCGCCGCGCTGGAGGCGGGGCAGATCCGACCGCTCTCCGACCTGCTGGCCGAGGTCGAGCGCCGCTTCCGCGGCCGAGTCATCGAGGCCGAGCTGGAGCGCGACGACGGGCAGTGGCTCTACGAGCTCAAGCTCCTTCCGCCCAACGGGCGCGTCTTCATCGTCGAGCTGGACGCCGCCACGGGCCAGATCCTGCGCTCGCGCGGGCCGGTGCAGGAGCGCGCGACGGGCGAGAGTTCCGCCCCGCGCGCGGGCGCCCCGCCGCGCTGAGCGCCGCGGCCATGGACCACGCCCCCGCCGGCGGTGCATGCTGACGTCATGCGCCTGCTCGTCGTCGAGGATCACGCGCAACTGAGCGCGCAGCTCCGCCAGGGGCTCAGCGAGGCCGGCTTCGTCGTGGATGTCGCCGCCGATGGCGAGGAGGGCGCCCATCTGGGCGAGACCGAGCCCTATGACGCGGTGGTGCTCGATCTCGGCCTGCCGCGGCTCGACGGGCTGTCGGTGCTGCGGCGCTGGCGCGCGGGGGGGCGGAACATGCCCGTGCTCATCCTCACGGCGCGCGACGCCTGGAGCGAGAAGGTGGAGGGGCTGAACGCCGGCGCCGACGATTATCTCGCCAAGCCTTTCGCGATGGGCGAGCTGGTGGCGCGGCTCAACGCGCTGATCCGGCGCGCCAGCGGCGTGGCCTCGCCGGTGCTGCGCTTCGGCCCCGTCGCGCTCGACACCGCCACCCGCATGGTCACGCGCGAGGGGGCGCCGGTGCGCCTCACCGCGATGGAATACGGGCTGTTCCAGTATCTGGCGCTGCACGCGGGCCGGCCCGTCTCCAAGACCGAGCTGACCGAGCATCTCTACGCGCAGGATTTCGACCGCGACTCCAACACGCTCGAGGTGATCGTCGCGCGGCTGCGGCGCAAGCTGGGCGAGGGGCTGATCGAGACCATCCGGGGCCAGGGCTACCGGCTGCTCGCGCCGCGATGAGGCGAGGCGGGCGATGAGCGCCGCCCCGCCGCGCCTGCCGCGCAGCGGTTCGCTCACCTGGCGGCTCGCGGCCTCGGCCGCTTTCTGGGTGGCCATGGGGCTCGGCCTCATCGGCTGGTTCGTCATCCGCACCGATGCGCGCCAGATCGAGGCCGCGGCCGATGCGCGCATCGAGCGCCAGCTCGACTCGCTGGTGGCCGCCGTGGCCTTCGACCGCGCCTTGGGCCCTTTGGTGACGCGCGCGCTGGCCGATCCGGAGTTCGAGCGCCCGCTCTCGGGCTTCTACTGGCAGCTCACCGGGCCGGGGGGCACGGTGCTCACCTCGCGCTCGCTGTGGGATTCGCGCCTGCCTCCGCCGCTGCCCGGCGAGGGGCGGCTGGTGGCGCGCGACCTCTGGGGCCCGCGCGGGGAGGCGCTGCGCGTGCTGGAGCGCGAGGTGACCATCGAGGCGCCCGGCGGGCGGGTGGCCATCGCCGTGCAGATCGCCGTGCCGCGCGCGGCGACCGACGAGGAAATCCTGAGCCTGCGCCGCGGCGTGGTGCTCGCCTTCTCCGTGCTGGGGGCGGGGCTGGTCGTGGTCGTGGTCGGGCTGGTGGTCTGGGGGCTGCGGCCGCTGCGCCGCACCCAGGAGGAGCTGGTGGAGGTGCGCGAGGGCCGGCGCCAGCACATGGACGTGGCCGCCCCTTCCGAGATCGCGCCGCTGGTCGAGGAGATCGAGGCGCTGATCGAGCAGAACCGCGCGACGGTGGAGCGCGCGCGCCATCATGTCGGCAACCTCGCGCATGCGCTGAAGACGCCCATCGCCGTGCTGCGCAACGCGATCGAGAGCGGCGATCTGGAGGCCGCGCGCGGCCAGGCGCTGACGCTCGATCGCCTCGTGCAGCACCATCTGCGCCGCGCCCGCGCCGGCGCGCTGGCCGGCAGCGCCGCGGGCGAGAGCGCCCCCTACGAGGTGGCCCAGGCCGTGGCCACGGCGCTCTCGCGCCTGACGGCGCAGCGCGGCCTGCTCATCGAGGTGCGGGGCGAGCGCGCGGCGCGGGTGCGCGCCGACGCGCAGGACCTGACCGAGATGCTCGGCAACCTGATCGAGAACGCGACGAAGTTCGCCGCCCGCTGCGTGCGGGTCACGGTCAGCGCGCCGCGCGGCCAGCCCGTGGCCATCGAGATCGAGGATGACGGGCCGGGCCTGCCGCCGGGCGAGGACGCGGCGGCGCTGGCGCGCGGCGTGCGGCTCGACGAATCCAAGGCCGGCTCGGGGCTCGGCCTCGCCATCGTGAACGACCTCGCGCAGCTCTACGGCGGGCGACTCGTCCTCGGCGCGAGCCCGTCGCTCGGCGGGCTGCGCGCGCGGCTCGAACTGCCCGGGCTGCGGGGCTGAGGGTTCAGCCCCGACCCTCCCGCCCCGCTTCCAGGATGCTCGCGAGGAAGGCGGTGAAGCCGAGCTGCAGCCCCGCCACCGCCACCGTGCTCCAGACGAGGAAGAGGCGCGGCGAGACGGGGTCGCGGATGTCGCCGAAACCCGCCCCCGCCCAGCCGCCGAAGGTGGCGGCCATGCCGGCCAACCCCGCCAGCAGCAGCAGCGCGGCGAGGATCAGCCCGCTTTCCAGCAGGGGCAGACGCCGCCAGAAGCCCTCGCGCATCGGCGGCAGATAGCCCCGTCGCATCCCCACGAGGCGCGAGATCACCGCGAAGGCCACCGCCTGCAGCCCCGCCAGCAGGAACAGGCAGCCCGCCATCAGGCTGTGCAGATCGAGCCGAACGGGGCCGAGCGCCACGGGCCCGCCCACCAGCAGCAGGATCAGCGCCGCGCCGAGGCCGAGCAGCCCGAGCCCCGGATAGAGGAACAGCCAGCGCGGCGAGTAGAAGAGCAGGAAGCGCAGGTGCCGCCAGCCGTCGCGCCAGGTGCGCAGATGCGGCGGGCGCGAGCGGCCGTCGGGTCGCAGCCGGGTGGGCACCTCGGCGATGCGAAGGCCCGCCAGCGCGGCGCGCACCACCATCTCGGAGGCGAACTCCATCCCGGGCGTGACGAGGCCGAGCGCGAGAATCCGCTCGCGCGAGAAGCCGCGGATGCCGCAGTGGAAATCCCCCGTCGGCACGCGGAAGAAAAGGCGGCCGAGGAAGCTCAGCACCGGGTTGCCCAGCCAGCGGTGCAGGAAGGGCATGGCGCCCTTCTCGATGCCGCCGCGGAAGCGGTTGCCCATCACGAGATCCGCGCCGCCGCGCAGCGCCTCCACGAAGGCGTCGAGATTCGCGAAGTCGTAGCTGTGGTCGCTGTCGCCCATGATGACGAAGCGCCCGCGCGCGGCCGCGATGCCGCCGCGCAGCGCCGCGCCGTAGCCGCGCTCGGCCACCGGAACCACCCGCGCGCCGAGCGATTCGGCGATGGCCTGGCTGCCGTCGGTGCTGCCGTTGTCGGCCACCAGCACCTCGCCCGCGATGCCGCTGCGCGCGAGGAAGGCCTGCGCGTCGCGGATGCAGAGCGCGAGCGTCTCCGCCTCGTTGAGGCAGGGCATGAGGATGGTGAGCTCGAGGCCGTCAGCGGCCGGCGCGGCGGGGGGAGGGATCATGGTGGGCAGGGTTCCGCGCCCTCACTGCGTCAGCCGGGCGCGGATGTCGAGGGTCAGCGCCCCGGGCGCTCGCCCAGCAGCCCCTGCGGGCGATGGAGCAGGATGATCTGCAGCGCGAGACCGATGAGGAAGAGCCGCACATAGGCCGCGCGCGTCGCCGCCTCGCCCGGAAGCTGGGCGGCCAGGAAGTCGCTCGCCGCCCAGATGGCCCAGACCACGACGGCGCCCAGCACCGCACCCCGGTTGTTGCCCGAACCGCCGGCGATCAGCATCACCCAGACGAGGAAGGTGGCGGTGACGGGATCCAGCGCGTCGGGCCCCATGAACTTGAAGAAGCCCGCGAGCATGGCCCCCGCGAGGCCCATGCAGGCCGCCCCCAGCGCGAAGGCGGCGAGGCGGAAGGCGCCCGGGTTCTTGCCCACCGCCTTCGCCGCCTCCTCGTCCTCGCGGATGGCGCGCAGGGTGCGGCCGAAGGGGCTTCGCGCCGTCGCCTCGGCCATGGCGTAGAGTCCCGCGGCCACCAGGAGAACGAGGCCGAGGAAGGCGAACTGCCCGGCCGGCTCGCCCAGGGATTCGAGCGGGCGCGGGATGCCCGGCACGCCGAGCGGCCCGCCGGTCAGCCAGTCCTCGTTGCGCACCACGAGGCGCAGGATCTCGCCAATGCCGATGGTGGCGATGGCGAGATAGTCCGCCCGCAGCCGCAGCGCCGCCGCGCCCACGGGCAGGGCGAGCAGCACGCCGGCCAGCGCCGCGAGCGGCCAGGCCGCCCACCAGGGCCAGCCGAAGCCGCCCCCATGGGCCGCGCCCTGCTGCGCGCTCTCGGGCGCCGTGAGCAGCGCCGCCGTGTAGGCGCCCACGGCCAGGAAGCCGAGGCCGCCGAAATTCATCAGCCCTGTCAGCCCCCATTGCAGGTTCAGCCCGAGGGAGAGGCAGGCATAGACACCCGCCAGGGTGAGCATGGTGGCCAGGTAGAGCAGGGCGGCTTCCATCAGCCCATCCCCTTGAACAGCCCCTGCGGGCGGAAGATCAGCACGAGGATCAGCACCGCGAAGGCCACGGCGGTCTTGTAGGAGGGGTCGAGCAGCGGCGTGCTGCCGAGCCAGGGATAGGAGGAGAGCTCCTCCGCCACGCCCAGGATCAGCCCGCCCAGCGCCGCCCCCCAGGGCCGCCCGATCCCGCCCAGTATGGCCGCGGCGAAGGCCGCGAGCAGCACATTGAAGCCGAGCAGCGGCGTCAGTTCGGTGTCCGCGGCCAGGAACACGCCGGCGATGGCGGCGAGCGCGGCCGAGACGGCCCAGGTGAGGCGGATCACGCCGGCCACCGGCACGCCGGTGACGCGCGCGAGGTCCGGATCGTCGGCCATGGCGCGCATCGCCCGCCCGGCGCGGCTGCGCGAGAGCAGCAGATGCAGCGCCAGCGCCACCGCCAGCGCCCCGCCGAGGATGACGAGGTGGCGCTGCTGGATGCGGATCTCGCCGAGGAAGAGCGGCGGCGTGAAGCCGCGCGCGTAGCTCTCCGGCGTCGGGCCCCAGATCAGATAGACGAGGGCGCGGATCATCAGCGCCACGCCAAAGGAGGAGATCAGCAGCACCGCCGGGGCGGAGCGGCGCAGCGGCGCGTAGAAGGCGCGGTCCGCCGCGAGCGCCACGGGAATCGTGGCCAGCACCGCGAAGGGAATGGCGAGCCAGGGCGAGACGCCGAGCAGCCCCACCGCCACCAGCGCCGCATAGGCGCCCCAGGTCATGAGATCCCCATGCGCGAAGTTGGCGAAGCGCATCACGCCATAGACGAGCGAGACGCCCGCCGCGGCCAGCGCGTAGATGCTGCCGAGCACCAGGCCCGGGATCAGGTAGAAGTTCAGGAACTCGATCATCGCTCAGGCGCCGAGGAACATGCGGCCGATCTCCGGGTTCGCGGCCACGGCGGGGCCCTTGTCCTCGAAGCGGTTGCGCCCCTGCGCCAGCACCAGGCCGCGGTCGGCGATGGCGAGTGCGGGGCGCGCGTTCTGCTCCACCATCAGCACGGCGATGCCGGCCGCGGCGATGGCCTGCACGCGCTCGAAGATCAGCGCGCAGAACCTGGGCGAGAGGCCCGCCGTCGGCTCGTCCAGCATGATCAGCCGGGGCGCGAGCATCAGCGCCCGGCCCACCGCGAGCATCTGCCGCTGCCCGCCGGAGAGGCTGCCCGCGGCCGCGCGGCGCTTCGCCTTGAGGTCGGGGAAGGTGGCGTAGGCGCGCTCCAGCCCCTGCGCGGTGGCCTCGGGGCGCACATAGGCGCCCATGCGGAGGTTCTCCTCCACCGTCAGCGAGGGGAAGACGTTGCGCTCCTGCGGGACATAGGCGAGGCCGCGGCCCACCATCTCCTCGGCGGGGCGGTTCGTGATCTCCGCGCCGTCGAAGCGGATCGCGCCCCGGCGCACGCGCACGAGCCCCGCCACCGCCTTCATGGCGGTGGATTTGCCCGCGCCGTTGGGGCCGATGACGACGAGGATCTCGCCTGGCGCCACCCGGAAGGAGACGCCCTGCAGGATGTCGGCCTCGCCATAGCCGCCCACGATGTCCTCGACCTGGAGCAGGCTCATGCCGGCTCGATCGCCATGCCGAGATAGGCCTCGGCCACCACGGGGTCGGCGCGCACCTCCTCCATGCGGCCGCTGGCGATGACGCGGCCCTCCGCCATGCAATGCACGGGCGCGCAGAGTTCGGCCACGAGGTCGAGGTCATGCTCGATGACGAGGAAGGTGATCCCCTCCTCCCGGTTCAGCCGGGCGATGGTGGCGGCGATCTCGCGCAGCAGGGTGCGGTTCACCCCTGCGGCGGGCTCGTCCAGCAGGATCGCGCGCGCGCCGCTCATCAGCGCGCGGCCGAGCTCCACGAGCTTCTTCTGCCCGCCGGAGAGGGCGCTGGCCGGCGCATCGGCGTGGCGGGCGAGGTTGAGCCGCGCCAGCACCGAATCGGCGCGCGCGGCGAGTGCGGCCTCCTCGCGCGCGATGCGCCGGCGCGCGAACCAGGGCGCGAG
>JBKBSR010000162.1:0-7320 GCA_046291055.1 Roseococcus sp. | reverse complement strand
CGCGAGGGCGGGGCGAAGCGCTCCTCGGCCTCCGATTCCAGCTCATGCCAGGGGCCGGCGGGGGCGGTGCGCTCCAGCACCCGCGCATGCTGCGCGTCGGCGATCAGGGCCCAGTCGTGGGGTTTCGTCATGCGATGACTCCTCGGTCTGCGGACGTAGTCTGCCAGCTGAGGGCAGCGCGGGCGTTGCGGCGGCGCAAGCGGGCCGAACGACACTTGAACAGCCGTTCAAACGTCGCTATGGTGACTCTGTGTTGCGAGTGATTCGCAACTGGAGGGGCCATGGGTCGCGACTTCAGCCACATCGCGCGGCGCTGCGAGCGCGCCGTCGTGACCGCCTACCGCGAACTGCGCGAGGTGGGGCAGAGCGACATGGCGGCCTTCCAGGCCTGCACCACACTCTATCGCGTGCATCACCCCGAAGCCTCGGTGGCCGAGGCGCGGCGGCTGGTGGCCGAATGGGTGGACCACCACGTGATCCGCGCCAGCCGCGGCCCCACCCCGGGCTGCGAGTGCGACTGATAGGTGCGGCATGACATGCCGCCCGGCTCCCGCACGCCGGGTTGGCGGGCGGCGACGTGCCCGAAACAGGGGCGGAGCAGCGGCCGCGCCGCCTGCCCACGGGTCGGAAACGGCGGCCGCTGGCATGAGCCGGCGCAGGCCGGCTACAGGAAGGACCAGTCCGACTCCACCAGGCTGGCGATGACCGCGGCGAGCGCGGCGCGCAGCCGGTCGAATCCGGGGTGCCGCTCGATGCGCGCCTCGTCCATGTAGAGGCTGCGGGCGATCTCGATCTGGATGGCGTGGGTGCGCTCGCGCGGGCGGCCGTAATGGCGCGTGATGTAGCCGCCCGCATAGGGGTCGTTGCGCCGCACCCGGAAGCCCTGGCGCTGCAGCGCCGCCTCCAGCGCCCGCGTGGCGCGCGGCGCGCAGGCGGCGCCATGCGCGTCGCCCAGCACGATGTCCGGCCCCTCGCCGCCGCCCGGCGGGGCGGGCATGGAGTGGCAGTCGATCAGCAGGCAGGCGCCGAAGAGCGCGCGCGTCTCCTCGATCAGCGCGGCGAGTTGGGCGTGGAAGGGCTCCCAGCAGCCGCGCACCCGGCGCTCCGCCTCGCAGAAGGAGAGGCGGCGGCGGTAGATCGCCTCGCCCGAGGCCACCACCCGCGCGATGGTGCCGAGCCCCGCCCCCACCCGCGGGCTCGCGCTGTTCACCCAGGGCGGCAGCGGCGCGTCGAACATCCCGGGGTCGAGCTCCCAGGGCTCGCGGTTCGCATCGCACCAGGCGCGCGGGAAGCGGGCGGCGAGCAGCGGCGCGCCGAGCCGGGGCGCGGCGGCGAAGAGCTCCTCCACGAAGGCGTCCTCGCTGCGGCGCAGCGCGGTGGCGTCGAGCCGGGCGGCGTCCAGGAACTCGGCGGGGTAGTCGCGGCCTGAATGGGGCGAGGTGAAGACGAGCGGGCAGCGCGCCTCGGCGGGGCGGAACAGGTCGAAGGGCGCGAGGGCGGCGTGCTGGTCCATCTGGGGGCCGATCCTAGAGCATGCGCGCCCGCCCCTGTCACGCCGCGGGCATGTGGCCGAGCCCGCCCTCGTATTTCTCCTGCGCTTCCTCGGGCAGGTAGCGCGCCTCCAGGGCGCGGATGCGGTCGAAGCCGGCGAAGCCGTGCAGGTTGCCGAGCGGGTGGGCCTTGAAGCGGGCGTCCAGCCGCGCCTCGGCCATCGGCCCCTCGGCGCGCAGCTCGGCCGCCAGGTCGTGCATGGCCATGATGGCCTGGCGCATCAGCGCCCCGGGGAGGATGGCGAGCGCGATGCCGAGCCCGGCCATGCGCTCGGCGCTCATCCGCGGCGAGATGCCGGTCATGTTGTAGAAGACCGGGCCGCGCACCTCGCGGCAGACGCGCTCCACCTCCGCCTCGCTGGCCGGGCCCTCGACGAAGGCGAGGTCCGCCCCGGCGTCGAGGAAGGCGTTGGCGCGCCAGATCGCCTCCTCGAGCGAGCCGCCATGCGCGCCGCGCGCATCGGTGCGCGCGACGATGACGAAGGACGGGTCCAGCGCCCTGCGCGCATCGGCCGCGGCGCGGATCTTCGCCACCGCCTCGGCGCGGCCGATCACCTCGCGCCCCGCCACATGGCCGCAGCGCTTGGGGGCCACCTGGTCCTCCAGGTGCAGGCCCGCGAGGCCGCCGCGGACGTATTCCTCCACCGTGCGGATGGCGTTGATCGCGTTGCCGAAGCCCGTGTCCGCATCCGCGATCACCGGCACGCGCACCGCGGCCGCGATGAGCCGCGCGTTCCAGGCCATCTCGGTCAGCGTCGCAAGGCCCGCATCGGGCAGGCCGAGCAGGTTCAGCGAGGCGCCGTAGCCCGACATGTACACCGCCTCGAAGCCCGCCGCCTCCAGGATGCGCGCCGAGAGCGCGTTGAAGCAGCCGGGCACGACGAGCGGCCGGTGCGCCGCCATCAGCGCCCGCAGCCGCGCCCCCGGCGTGGCCCCCTGTCCCTCTCCGAGCCGCATGGTTCCCTCCCCTCTCCCGCCATGGCACGCTGCCCGCGAAAACGAGGGAGGACAACATGCCCGATGGCGTCACCGAGGCCCCCGCGCCCGACGCGGCGCGGCTCCAGCAGCTGGCCGCGCAGCTCGTCGAACTGCTGAAGATCCGCACCCTGCCCTTCGGGATGAAGCTGGTCCGCGACCCCGCGGAGCTGGAGGCCATCCCGGGCCTGCGCCGGCCGCCGGCGGGCAAGCGTTTCTCCACCTGCCAGCTCGTCACCCAGGCGCGCATCGCGGGCTTCACGCTGGCCATCACGCACGAGAACGTGCCGGAGTTCTCCAACTGCGGCGGCGTGATCGGGCTGAACGCGCCCTCCGACCTCTACCTCTCCGGGCGCAAGATGGAGGGGGTGTGGTTCGAGAACCGCGAGGCGGCCGCCGCGCACCAGGCGCAGATGCCGCGCGTGCCGCCGGAGTATCACGCCCTCGTCGTCTCGCCGCTGCGCAGCGGCCGGCTCGATCCGCCGGATGTGTGCCTGTTCTACGGCAACCCCGCGCAGATGATCCTCTTCATCAACGGGCTGCAGTGGCGCCACTACCGCCGCTACGACTTCTCCATCACCGGCGAGAGCGCCTGCGCCGACTCCTGGGGCCGGGCGCTGCGCGACCGCACCGTGTGCCTCTCCCTGCCCTGCTACGCCGAGCGCCGCTACGGCGGCGTGGCGGATGACGAGATGCTGATGGCCTGCCCGCCCGCCGATCTCGCGCGCGCGGTGGAGGGGCTGATCGGCCTCGGCAAGGCCGGGCTGCGCTACCCGATCATGCCCTATGGCCCGCAGGTGGACCCCGAGGCCGGCATGGCGAAGAGCTACGCCGGAAAGGCGTAGAGCGCGGCGGGGTTGGCGACGAGGACGCGGCGCAGCAGCGCCTCGTCCTCCTCCACCCAGTCGAGCAGCCAGTCGAAGAGCATCCCGTCGTCCGGCATCTCCTCGGGCGTGGCGAACTGGGTGTGCGGCCAGTCCGTGCCCCAGAGGCAGCGCTCAGGCGCGGCGGCGAGGAAGCGGCGCGCGAGCGGCGCGAGGTCTGCATAGGGCGGGCGCGAGGCGCGATAGCCGCAGAGCTTGACGAAGGCGCGCCCGCCCTCGAGGAGCGCGAGCGCGGCGCGCATCGCGGGGCTGTCCGGCCCCTCCTCGGCCCGCGCGCCGGCCATGTGGTCGAGCACCACGGGCACGGGCAGGGCGGCCAGCCGCGGGGCGATCTCCGGCAGCGTCGCGCCCGTGACGAAGAGCTGGACGTGCCAGCCGAGCGGGGCGATGCGCCGCGCCAGCGCCTCGAGCTGCGCGAGCGGCGCGCCGTTGCCGCTGACGGCGTTGAAGCGCGCGCCCACCGCGCCCTGCGCCGCCATGGCGCGCAGCGCGGCCTCCCCGGCGGCCTCGTCCACCACCACCACGGCGCGCGTGTCCTCGGGCCCGAGGCGCTGCACGGCGTCGAGCGTCACGCGGTTGTCCGTGCCATAGACGCTGGCCTGCACCACCACGCGGCGCGTGAGCCCCAGCGTGCCGGCCATGTCGAGGTAATGCGGAACGAGCGCGGGCGGCGGCGTGTAGGGCCGGGCCGGGCTCGGCGGGAAGCGGTCATAGGGGCCGAAGATGTGGAAATGGGAATCGCAGGCGCCCGCGGGCGCGCGGCGGCGCGGCGCGCGGGTGGAGGGGTTGGCCGGCGCGCAGGTGAAAAGGAGGCTCATCGGCCGCGAGATTGCGCGCCCGCCCCGCGCGGCGCAATCTCCGCCACGCCGGACGACAAGGGGAGAGACGCGGCATGACGGGCAAGGTGGCGGTGGTGACGGGCGCCAGCACGGGCATCGGGCGCGCGGTGGCGCTGGGGCTGCTGGGCGCGGGCTATCGCGTGGCGCTGGCCGCGCGCCGGCAGGAGGCGCTGGAGGAGACGGCGCAAATGGCGGGCGCCAACGCCGCCAACGCCCTGCCCATCGCCACCGACGTGGCCGATCCCGCGCAGGTGGAGCGCCTCTTCGCCGCGGTGGCCGCGAAGTGGGGCCGCTGCGACCTGCTGTTCAACAACGCCGGCATGGGCGTGCAGGGCTATCTGCTGGAGGACCTGCCCATCGAGAAGTGGCGGCAGGTGGTGGAGGTGAACCTCAACGGCAGCTTCTACTGCGCCCAGGCCGCCTTCCGCATGATGAAGGAGCAGTCGCCGCGCGGCGGGCGCATCATCAACAACGGCTCGATCAGCGCGCACACGCCGCGGCCGGACAGCATCGCCTACACCGCCACCAAGCACGCGATCACGGGGCTGACCAAGTCGCTGGCGCTGGACGGGCGGAAATACGATATCTGCGCGGGGCAGATCGACATCGGCAACGCCGCCACCAACATGACCCAGCGCATGACGAAGGGCGTGAAGCAGCCCAGCGGCGAGATGATGGTGGAACCCACCATGGACGTGCAGAACGTGGCCAAGGCCGTGCTCTACATGGACAGCCTCGACCTCGAGGCCAATGTGCTGTTCCTCATGGTGAAGGCCACCAAGATGCCCTTCGAGGGGCGGGGCTGACCCCGCCTCAGCGGCCCGTGAACACGGGCGCTCGCTTCTCGAGCATGGCCGCCACCGCCTCGCGGTGGTCGGCCGTCTCCTGCGCGATGGCTTGGTAGGCGGCCGACATCTCGAGCAGCGAGGCGAGCGACATGTGCTGCCCCTCGCGCAGCAGGCGCTTCGTCATGCGCAGCACGCCGGGCGGGTTCTTCGCCACGCGCTGGGCGAGCTCGCGCGCCGCGGCCATCAGCTCGCCGTGCGGCACCACGCGGCTGACGAGGCGCGCGGCCAGCGCCTGCTGCGCGTCCAGCGGATCGCCGGTGAAGCTCATCTCGGCGGCCATGGGCAGCCCCACCACGCGCGGCAGCAGCCAGGCGCCGCCATCGCCGGGCACGATGCCGAGGCGCACGAAGCTCTCGGCGAAGATCGCCTTCTCGGAGGCGATGCGCATGTCGCACATGCAGGCGAGGTCGAGCCCCGCGCCGATGGCGGGCCCGTTCACCGCCGCGATGGTGGGGATGTCGAGCTCCCACAGCGCGAGCGGGATGCGCTGGATGCCGCGGCGGTAGTTCTCGCGCATCTGGGCAGGGCCGTCCGCCTCCATGATGCCCGTGCGGTCGCGCATGCCCTTGAGGTCGCCGCCCGCGCAGAAGGCGGGATCGGCGCCGGTGAGGATGACGCAGCGCACGCTCGCGTCGCGCGCGAGGCGCCGGCAGGCCTCCTCCACCTCCGCGCAGTCCTCGAAGGAGGAGATGGCGTTGCGCCGCTCCGGCGCGTTGAGGGTGAGGGTGGCGATGGCCCCCTCCTGGGCGATGTCGAGAAAGCTCATGCGGGGCGTCTCCATGGCGTCATCGGGTGGGTGGGCGCCGATGGCCGGCATCGGCGAAAGCGATGGGAGCGGCGAACCGTCTCGTCGTAACGTCCTGCCGTCGGCGCCACACCCCTCGCCGCTGGAAGGAGAACGCCATGCGTCGCACCGCCGCCATCCCCGCCCTCGCCCTGCTCGCGGGGGCAGGCGCCTTCGCGCCGGCGCCGGTTCAGGCCTCGCGCGTGCTGTGCGTGGTGAACGACACGGGCCTCGTCACCCGCGCCCGCGCGGAGCACGGCAGCGGCTACTCCCACAACACGAACTGGGACAGGATGGCCGCCACCCAGCGCGCCTGCTTCTCCGACATCGCCGGCCCGGTGCGCCTGCGCGTGGAGTACTGGGATTTCGAATGGAAGCTCGCCTGCACGGTGCGTGTGGCGGCCGGGGATTCGCGCATGGTCACCATCAAGGCCACGATGACCCACGTGCGCTGCGAGTGAGCCGGGGCGGCGGCGCGGTCCCGCGGGGCCGGCGCGCCGCCTAGCCATCGCGCGCCGTCAGGTCGGCCCAGAGGGACGCGCCGCCGCGCTCCAGCGCCGCGCGGCCGATCTCGCGCGCCCAGGTCACGGCCGCGCCCGCCTCGTCGCGCCAGGCCCACATCCGCCGGGTGAGGTGGTGCAGCGCATGCTCCTCGGTGATGCCGATGGCGGCGAAGACCTGATGCACGCGCGCCGCCACCGCCTCCGCCGCCTCGCCCGCCATCACCTTCGCGCAGGCGATCTCGAAACCCGCGCCCTCCATCCCGCGCGCATCCAGCGCGCGCGCGGCGGCAGCCACCGCGACATCGAGCGCCGCCACCTCCCCCGCCACCACGGCGAGGGATTGCTGCACCGCCTGGAACCTCCCGATGGGCCGGCCGAACTGGCTGCGCGTCTTCGCCCACTCCACCGCCAGCGCCAGCGCCTGCTGCGCCGCGCCCGAGATCAGCGCCGCGCGCAGCAGCGCAAGCCCGAGCCGCGCCGCGCGCGCGCCCCAGCCCTGCGGAAGCCGCCCCTCCGCGAGCATCGCGCCCGGCGTCAGGCGGTCGCGCGGCTCGCGCGCGATGTTCGCCTGCGGCGCGTGGCTGTCGGGCAGGTGCAGCGCGATGTGCCCGCGGTCATGCCGCAGCACCGCCGCGGCGTGGCGGCCGAAGGGCGCGGCGCTGGCGCCGAGGGCGACGAAGCCCGCGGCCGGCGCGAGCCCCGCGGCCGCCAGCAGCGCATTGGCGAGCATCGCCTCGCCCAGCGGCACGGGCGCGGCATGGCGGCCCAGCACCTGCCACAGCGCCGCCGCATCGGCCCAGCCGAGCCCCGCCCCGCCCGCCTCCTCCGGAACCAGCGCGAGCGGCAGGCCCAGCTCCTCGCAGCGCGCCCAGAGCGCGGCGGGCCATTCCCCGGCCTCGACGCGGCGCAGCAGCGCCACGCCGGCCTCCTCGGCCAG
>JBKBSR010000161.1:0-7321 GCA_046291055.1 Roseococcus sp. | reverse complement strand
CCTCCCAGATCAGCCCGGCGTCGCCCGTCTCGGCCACGCGGCGGCGGGTGTGGCTGAAGGGCGCGTCCCAGGACCAGCCATCCGTGCCGGTCACGCGCACGCCCTGTTCGAGCAGCCACAGCGTGGCCGCCTTGCCCATGCCGCAGCCGCTGTCGATGTAGTCGGCCTCGCCGTAGCGGCTGCCGGCGCGGGTGTTGACCAGCACGATCTCCAGAGGCTTCAGCACATGGCCGATGCGCTCCAGCTCGTGCTGCACATCCTCGGGGGTGCAGACATGGCCGTCGGGCTTGTCGCGGAAGTCGAGCTTCACGCCCGGCTGGAAGCACCAGTCGAGCGGCACCTCGTCGATCCGCCAGGAGGGCTCGCCGCCGGGCGTCAACCTCTCATTCATCCGCGAGAAGAAATGATAGGGCGCGTCGAGGTGTGTGCCGTTGTGCGTGGAGATTCGCACGCGCTCCACCGCCGCATACTCGCCCTCGGGCAGGGCCGAGACGGGCACGCCCATGTAGGCGGCCATTTCGGGGGCGCTCATGTGGTGGTCCACATACTCGATCTCGGGCAGCATGTGCGGCGGGTCGCTGGCGATTCCCGCCTTGAGGGAGACCGAGAGATCAACGATGCGTCGCGGCATGGAGGCTTCCTTCCCCGTTCCGGCCGGGACGCTACAGCGCCTCGGCCCGCCTTGTCCCGGCCCCGGCTGCGTTCGGCGCCGGGCAGCCCCGCCGCGCAGGGGGGCTGACGCGCGCCGCGCATGGCCCCAGATGCGCGGCGCATGAGCGGCGGCGGCAGCAGGATCGGGGGCGCGCTGAGCGGCCTTCTGGGCGGGTGGCGGGGGCGTCGCGGCGCCCGCGCGGCGGAACCCGTGGAGGCCGCGCCCTCGCCCGTGGCCGCGCCGATGCCCCCCCCGGCCCCGGACGCCCCGCCGGAGGACGCCGCGCCGCGTCCCCCCGCAAGGCGGCGCATCGCCACCATCGCGGAGATGCACGCGACCATCCGCCAGCTTCGCCAGGATCTGGCCCATGATCCCGTCGCGCTGGGGGCCGCCATGGCGGAGCTCGAGTTGGAACCGCCGCCGGTCTGCGCCGAACTCCGCGCCCTCGATCCCCTGAGCCCCGACTACGCGGCGCGCGCCTTCGCCCTGATGGCGGAGCTGCGGGGGGCGCGCGGCTTCAATGCCCGGCGCGACGAGCGCATCGGCCATTCGCTGAAGGGGCGCGATCTCTGGACCGGGCTTTCGCCCTGGGACCACCGCTCGCCCGGCTTTCTCGCCGAGATGTTCGAATGCTACGCGGCCATGCTGCGCGAGATCGGCGCGCCGCCCGGCGCGCGCGTGCTGGAATACGGGCCCGGCACCGGGCAGTTCCTGCTCTTCCTCGCGCGCCTGGGCTACCAGTGCCACGCCGTGGACGTGGAGCCCGAGTATCTGCGGGTCATACAAGGCCAGGCCCGCGCCATGCGCCTGCCGGTGCGGCTGGAGCGCGGCCTGTTCGGCGAAGGCTTCGCCGGCGAGCGCTTCGACGCCATCATCTTCTTCGAGGCCTTCCACCACGCGCGCGACTTCATGGGGCTGCTGCGCCATCTGCGCGGGCGGCTCAACCCGGGCGGGCGGCTCATCCTCTGCGGCGAGCCGATGCTGCCCGACGGCATGCTGGACGGCCCCGTGCCCTATCCCTGGGGCCCGCGCCTCGACGGCATGTCCATCGAGGCGATCCAGCGCGGCTGGACGGAGCTCGGCTATCAGGTGAGCTTCCTGCTCACCGCGCTGCAGCGGGCGGGCTGGGCGCCCCGGCTGGTGGCGCACCCCACCACCTTCCGCGCCCACATGATCGTCTCGACCGTCGCCGAGGAGCCCGGCCATGCCGCATGACTTCGACCTCTTCGTGATCGGCGGCGGCTCGGGCGGGGTGCGGCTCGCGCGCATCGCCGCCGGGCACGGCGCGCGCGTGGCCATCGCCGAGGAACGCTTCTGGGGCGGCACCTGCGTCAATGTCGGCTGCGTGCCGAAGAAGATCATGGTCAACGCCGCCGAATACGGCATGTGGGCCGAGGACGCGGCGGCCTTCGGCTGGCGCATCCACAAGGGCGGGCACGACTGGGCGAAGCTCGCCGCCGCGCGGGATGCGGAGGTGGCGCGGCTGTCGGCGATCTACGCGCGGCTGCTGGAAGGCGCGGGGGTGACGCGCTTCGACGCCCGCGCCCGCTTCCTCGATGCGAACACGCTGGATGTCGGGGGGCGGCGCGTCACCGCCACGCGCATCGTCGTCGCCACCGGCGGGCGGGCGACGCGGCTGCCCATCCCGGGCGCGGAGCTCGGCCTGATCAGCGACGACCTCTTCGCCCTGCAGGCGCTGCCGCAGCAGGTGGCGATCCTCGGCGCCGGCTACATCGCGCTCGAGTTCGCCTGCCTGCTGCACGGGCTGGGCGCGGAGGTCGAGGTGTTCCACCGCTCGCCCCAGGTGCTGCGCGGCTTCGACGAGGATCTGCGCCAGGCGGTGGCCGAGGGCATGGCGGCCCAGGGCATCCGGCTGGAGGGCGGGGTGAACGCCACGCGCCTCGCGCCGCTGCCCGGCGGGCGGGTGCTGCTCTCCCTCTCCAACGGCGCGGCGCGGGAGGCGGACGCGGTGTTCTTCTGCACCGGCCGCGCGCCCAACACCGAGGGGCTGGGGCTGGAGCAGGCGGGGGTGGCGGTCGCGCCCTCCGGCGCGATCCCGGTGGACGAGGAGCACGCGACCAACATCCCCCACATCTTCGCCATCGGCGACGTGACGGACCGGCTGAACCTCACCCCCATGGCCACCGCCGTCGCCCATGCGCTGGCGGACACGCTGTTCGGCAACACCCCGCGGCGCGCCAGCTACGAGAACGTGCCTACGGCCATCTTCACCTCGCCGCCCGCCGCCATGGTCGGGCTCTCGGAGGAGGAGGCGGCGAAGCGCGGGCCGGTGGACATCTACCTCACCCGCTTCACGCCCATGCGCCACACCATCAGCAGGCGCGAGGGACGGCGGACGCTGATGAAGCTGGTGGTGGACCAGCGCACGCAGCGCGTGCTGGGCGCCCACATGGTGGGCGAGGACGCGCCGGAGATCATGCAGGGCATCGCGATCGCGGTGGTGATGGGCGCCACCAAGCAGGATTTCGACCGCACCATCGGCATCCACCCCACCGCGGCGGAGGAGTTCGTCACGCTGCGCACGCGCACGCGGGTCGCGGGGGCGGCGGAGGCGGCCGAGTAGCCAGGGGCCGCGCGCTGCCTTAATCTCGCCGCGTTCGTTTCACTGGAGCAGCGACCATGGCGCGCGACTGGCGCCCCGATTCCTGGCGGCAGATGCCCATCCGGCAGGTGCCCGAATACCCCGATCCCGCCGCGCTGGCGGCGATGGAAGCCAAGGTCGCGACCTTCCCGCCCCTCGTCTTCGCCGGCGAGTGCGAGCGGCTGAAGGCCGCGCTGGCCGAGGCGGCGCGCGGCCAGGCCTTCGTGCTGCAGGGCGGCGACTGCGCCGAGAGCTTCGCCGACTTCAACGCCAACACCATCCGCGACACCTTCAAGGTGCTGCTGCAGATGGCCGTGGTGCTCACCTTCGGCGCCGGCATGCCGGTGGTGAAGCTCGGCCGCATGGCCGGGCAGTTCGCCAAGCCGCGCTCCTCCGACGTCGAGACGCGGGACGGCGTCACGCTGCCCTCCTACCGCGGCGACATCATCAACGGCGCGGAGTTCACGCCCGAAGCCCGCGTGCCCGATCCGCGGCGGATGGAGTTCGCCTACCTGCAATCGGCGGCCACGCTGAACCTGCTGCGCGCCTTCGCCACCGGCGGCTTCGCCGACCTGCACCAGGTGCACCGCTGGAACCTCGACTTCGTGGCGCGCAGCCCGCTCGCGGACCGCTACGAGGGCCTCGCCTCGCGCATCGACGAGACGCTCTCCTTCATGGCCGCCTGCGGCATGAACAGCGACAACGCGCCGCAGATCCGCGAGACGGCCTTCTACACCAGCCATGAATCCCTGCTGCTGCCCTACGAGCAGGCGCTGACGCGCGAGAGCAGCACCCATCTGGGGCGCACCTATGCGTGTTCCGCGCATTTCCTCTGGATCGGCGACCGCACCCGCCAGCCCGACGGCGCGCATGTCGAGTTCCTGCGCGGCGTGGCGAATCCCATCGGCATGAAGGTCGGCCCCTCCATGGACCCGCAGGAGCTGGTGCGCCTGACGGAGATCCTGAACCCCGGCAACGAGCCGGGGCGCCTCACCCTCATCTCCCGCATGGGGGCCGACAAGGTGGAGGCGAAGCTGCCGCCGCTGGTGCGCGCCGTGCGCGCGGCGGGGCGCGAGGTGGTGTGGCTGTGCGATCCCATGCACGGCAACACCACCACGCAGAACGGCTACAAGACGCGCAGCTTCGAGGCGATCCTCGCCGAGGTGCGCCGCTTCTTCGACGCGATGGCGGCCGAGGGCGCGGTCGCCGGCGGCGTGCACGTGGAGATGACGGGCCGCGACGTGACGGAATGCGTGGGCGGCGCGCAGAAGCTCACGGCGGCCGATCTCTCGGCCAACTACGCCACCTTCTGCGACCCGCGCCTGAACGCCGAGCAGTCGCTGGAGCTCGCCTTCCTCATCGCCGAGGAGCTGAAGGCCAACCGCGCCCGGCCCGAGCGCCTGCCCGCGCGGGCGGCGCAGTAGGCCGATGGGCGAGGCCGAGATCGCGGCGCGGACGGACAGCTACTTCAACCGCACGCGCCGCATCGTGGAGAAGTTCGGCGACGCGCGCGTGACCTACGCGGTGTTCCTGCGCCGGCCCGTGGTCTGCGCGCCGCGCCTCGCGCTCGCCTTCCTCGAGGAGGTCTCCCGCGCGCGCGGCACGCCCTTCGAGCTCGACCTGAAATACGCCGAGGGCGAGTGGGTCGGCGCGGGCGATCCGCTGCTCTACATCACCGGCTCCTTCGCCGCGCTCGCGGATCTGGAGACGCTCTACCTGCAGAAGCTCGGGCCGGCCTGCGTGGCCGCGCACAACGCCTACCAGATGTGCGTGGAGCTGCCGCAGACCGCCTTCCTCGCCATGGAAGCGCGCCACTGCGCCGGCCACGAGATGCAGGAGATGATGGCCTATGCCGCCTCGGTCGGCAGCGCGGCGGCGCGGCGCGAGGGGGCGCGGGGCTTCATCGGCAACGCGAACGACGCCACCGCCCACTGGTTCGGCGAGGCGCGCGGCCGCGGCACCATGCCGCACGCCCTGATCGGCTACGCCGGCAGCACGGTGCGCGCGGCCGAGATGTTCCACGAGACCTTCCCGGGCGAGGACATCACGGTGCTCGTGGACTATTTCGGCCTGGAGGTGACGGACGGGATCGCCGTCTGCCGCCGCTTCCCGGAGATGGCCGCGGCGGGCCGTCTGGCCGTGCGGCTGGACACCCATGGCGGGCGCTTCCTCGAGGGGCTCGACCCGGCCGAGAGCTATGCGGTGCTGGAACGGCACGCGCCCGGCGCCATCCGCCGCTACCGCAGCGAGACGGAGCTGCGCCACCTGGTGGGCACCGGCGTCTCGGCCGCCGCGGTCTGGCGCATGCGCGAGGCGCTGGACGAGGCGGGCTTCCCGAAGGTGCGCATCGTCGCCTCCTCCGGCTTCAACGTGCAGAAATGCCGCGTAATGGCCGAGGCGCGCGCGCCGGTGGACGTGGTGGGGACCGGAAGCTTCATCCCCGAGATCTGGAGCGAGACCTACGCCACCGCCGACATCGTGGAATACGACGGCGTGCCGCGCGTGAAGCTCGGGCGCGAGTTCCTGCTGCGCCGGAACGGGCAGCGGCGCGGCGGGAATGGCGGGTGAGACGGGCGGCACGACAGGCCGCCCGTCTCGTGCGCAGGGTTGGTGTGACGGCTGCGCCCCGAAACACCGGCATGCCAGCGGCCGCGCCGCCTTCTCGCGCGTCAGGAACGGCGGCCGCTGATAAACGCCGACTCCGGTGACATCTGCGTGCGGCGACGCGGCGTGTGCTGCTTCGCTGTGGGTATGGCTGGCGCTGTGCTCACTGCTGATGAGCCCTGTGCGCGGGTGTCTTGCGTTGCGGTGTGGTGGCTGATTCCCTCCACTGAGCGAGGCGGGGAACCCTCGGCATGGCCTATCGGCTCACTGGTCGGGAGAGCCTGGTGCCGGAGGGCGGCTCGGGCGGCGGTGCGACGCTGGATCGCGTGTCGTCGCTGATCGACTGGCAGCCGGTCTCTGCGCTGCTGGCCCCGCTCTGGCCCTCGGCCAGGGGCGAGTCTTCCTGGCCGCCGCTGGCGATGGTCAAGGCGCTGCTTCTGGCGGTCTGGCAAGAGCTGTCGGACGCGAAGCTGGCCGAGGCGCCGGGGGACCGAGCCAGTTTCCGCCGCTTCTGCAGCTTCGCCGCGCGGGAGGCCACACCCGAGCGCAACGCCTTCGTGCGCTTCCGCCGCGCGCTGATCGCACAGGGCCTGGAGCGCAAGCTGTTCGAGGTCGTCACCGCCCAACTCGAGGCGCGCGCGATCACGGTCAAGACCGGCACGCCGGTGGATGGCGCGATCATCGCCTCCGCCAGCACGGGCGATGGCGAGGCGCGCTGGGTCTAGCATCGCCGTCGCAGGGCGGTGCATGGCTGCAAGGCGCATGTCGGCGCCGATGCCGACACCGCGCTGGTCGAGCAGCTGTCGGTCACGCCTGCGAATGTGCATGACGGGCGCGAGGGCCCGTCCAAACTGCCCGAGGCGCCGGGGGATGTGTTCGCCGACAGCGCTTCCGGCGGCCAGCACATCGCCGCCGCGGTGCGCGCCAAGGGCGGCGTGCCGCGGGTTGCCATAACCGGCACGTGGGGGCGGGGCGAGGCCGAGCCCCTGGTGCGGATCCAGGCCTGGAACGGGCCGATCCAGCGGGTGCGGGCGCGCATCGAGAGGATCTTCGGCACCTGGAAGCGCTGCTACGGCTTGCGGTGCATGCGATGGCCAGGCCGCGCCCGCGCCACCGCCCACAACATCAAGCGCAGCTTCCATCTCCAGCCGGCCTGACCGGCGCGGCGGCAGCGGCACGCCCGCCGTCAGCGCCATCCGCCAGCAGCACGACAAGCAACACCCGCGACACATCGACACCGCAACGCAAGACACCCGTGCACAGGTCTCAATCATACGCCCGGCGCCTGAACCCGACTCGCCGTGGCTTCCGGCGCGGCTGTGGTGGTGATTCGCTGTCTTTGTTGAGGAGCGGAGGCGAGGATGGCGGGGGTTGCGATCACGCGGTTGGAGTTGGATGCGGCGGGCCTGCGGCGCGCTGCATCGCGCGAGCGGGAGGCGGGTGCTTCGCGCCGGATGCTGGCG
>JBKBSR010000160.1:0-7337 GCA_046291055.1 Roseococcus sp. | reverse complement strand
CGCTGACCACGTCCACCACGCGCTCGGGCCCGCCGCGACGGTTGGCGAGCACGATCTCGCGCGTCGCGGGCAGGCGCTCGGCCTCGTAGGCCTTCAGCGCCCGCGGCACGCTGGTCTCGGCCAGCAGCCGCGCCAGCAGCCGCGCGTCCAGCACCGCCTGGGATGCGCCGTTGGAGCCCACCGGATACATCGGGTGCGCCGCGTCGCCGAGCAGCGTCACGCGGCCCTGCGTCCACCAGGGGAGCGGGTCGCGGTCGCACATCGGATATTCCCAGAACTCCGGGGTGGCGCGCACCAGCGCCTCGACGTCGAGCCAGGGAACCCGGAAGCGCTGCACATGCGGCAGCACCTCCTCGAGCCGGCCCGGGCGCGACCAGTCCTCGCGGCGCGGCGGCGGGCGCGTGGGATCGCCGATCTGCGCGCAGACCACCCAGTTCGTGAGCCGCGTGCCGGGGCTGCGGCCCTCGGCGATGGGGTAGAGGACGAGCTTCTCGGTCATGTCGCCCGCGACGATCATGACGTCTCCGCCCTCGAAGGCGGGCCAGTCCACCGCGCCGCGCCACATCTGGATCCCGTTCCAGCGGATGCCGCCATCCTCGGGATGCAGCAGCCGCCGCACCGCCGAGTGGATGCCATCGGCCCCGATCAGCGCCTTGCCCCGGCGCGCGCCGCCGTCCTCGAAGCGGGCGGTGACGCCGCGCGCGTCCTGCGTGAAGCCCGTGACGCGCCTGCCCGTGTGCAGCCGCGCGGGCCCGAGGCGTTCCAGCGCCGCCCGCCACAGCACGCCGTGCAGCCGGCCGCGGTGGATCGAGAATTGCGGCACCTCGAAGCCCGCATGCATCCCGCGCGGCTCCGTCCAGATGCGGTTGCCGAAGCGGTCGAGGTAGCGCAGCTCGCGCGTGCGGATCGCCACCGCGTCCAGCGCCGGCAGCAGGCCGAGCGCCGCGAGCTCGCGGATCGCGTGCGGCAGGGTGTTGATGCCCACGCCGAGCTCGCGCAGCTCGCGCGCCGCCTCGAAGACCTCGCAGGGGATGCCGCGCTCGTGCAGGGAGAGGGCAAGGGCGAGGCCGCCCACACCCCCGCCCGCGATCAGGATGGGCGCGCTCATGCGGCGGCGGTCCCTGGCATGGCGTGGCGGCGCATGGTGATCCTCCCCTCCTCGCGCGCCCGTCCGGGGCAGGGCGCGCCCCTGGCTCCATTCTGCGCGCCAAGCCGCCCGGCTTGAAGCCTGGCCCCGCCGGGCCTTGCGCGGCGCGCCGCCGCCTGCGTAAGCCTCGGGCCATGACGCTGATCCGCCTCCAGCCGCCCGGCTGGCCCTCGCCGCGGGGCTATGCCCATGGCCTTCTCGGCGAGGGCCGGCTGGTCGTCATCGGCGGCCAGGTGGGCTGCGACGCCGAGGGACGCTTCGCGCCGGGCTTCGTCGCACAAGCGCGCCGGGCGCTGGAGAACATCCTCGCGGTGCTGGCCGAGGCGGGCGGGGGGCCGGAGCACATCGCCCGGCTGGGCTGGTTCGTCACCGACATGCGCGCCTATCGCGCCTCGCTGCGGGAGCTCGGCCTCGCCTACCGCGCCGTGATGGGGCGCCATTTCCCGGCGATGACGCTGGTGGAGGTGGCCGCGCTGGTGGAGGAGGAGGCGCTGCTGGAGATCGAGGCCACGGCCATCCTGCCGCGCGCATGACGCCCGAGGCGGAGATCCGCGCCGAGGCCCACCGCCTCGGCTTCGAGGCGGTGGGCTTCGCGCGCGCCCGCCTCGCCGAGGAGCACCGCGCGCGGCTCGACGCCTTCCTCGCCGCCGGCCGCCACGGCACCATGGCCTGGCTCGCCGAGCGGCGGGAGCAGCGGGCGCAGCCCAGGGCGCTCTGGCCCGAGGCGGTGAGCGTGATCTCGCTCGGCCAGAACTACGGCCCCGGCTACGATCCCCTGGCGAGCCTCGCCCAGCCGGCGCGCGCCACCCTCTCCTGCTACGCCCAGGGGCGCGACTACCACGAGGTGGTGAAGAAGCGCCTCAAGGCGCTGGGGCAGTGGATGGCGCGGCGCTTCAAGGGCGTGCCGCTCAAGGTGTTCGTGGACACGGCGCCGGTGATGGAGAAGCCCCTGGCGCAGCAGGCGGGGCTGGGCTGGCAGGGCAAGCACAGCAACCTCGTCTCTCGCCGCTTCGGCTCCTGGCTGTTCCTCGGCGAGATCTACACCGCCCTCGAGCTCGCCCCCGACGCGCCGGAGGCCGACCATTGCGGCACCTGCCGGGCCTGCCTGGACGCCTGCCCCACCGCGGCCTTCCCCGCGCCCTACCAGCTCGATGCGCGGCGCTGCATCTCCTACCTCACCATCGAGCATCGCGGCCCGATCCCGGAGGAGTTCCGCGCCGCCATGGGCAACCGCATCTACGGCTGCGACGACTGCCTCGCCGTCTGCCCCTGGAACAAGTTCGCCCGCATCGCGGCGGAGGCGGCCTTCCACCCGCGCGGGCCCGTTGCGCCCGAGCTCGCGGCGCTCGCGCGGCTCGACGAGGCGGGGTTCCGCGCGCGCTTCGCGGGCTCGCCCGTCAAGCGCATCGGCATCGCGCGCTTCCGGCGCAACCTCGCCATCGCCATCGGCAACAGCGGCGAGCCCGGGCTGCGCGCGGCCGCGGCGGCGCTGGCGGCGGAGGCGGATCCGGTGGTGGCGGAGGCGGGGGCCTGGGCGCTGGCGCGCCTCGCGGGCGAGGCGGGCGCGGTCAGGGCGCGGGCTCGTCCCGAATCCGCACCGTGATCTCCGAGGTCGCGCCCTCCTGCAGGCGCAACCGCGCCTCGATCACGACGAGCCGCCGCCCGCGCTCGGGGCGGCGGTGCAGGCATTCCCATTCCCCGGCGCCGGAGTCGGGCGCGGCGCAGGCGAAGCCGAGACGGATGAGGTGCTGGATGGCCGGCCCCGAATCGCTGCCCGGCGGCGAAAGGCGCAGCAGCGCCTGCCGCATCGCCTCCGCGCCAGCGCTCTGGCCGCGGCGCAGATAGCGCTCCACCTCGGTCACCGGCCGCCGGTCGGGCCAGACCCAGGCGATGAAGAGCAGGACAAGCCCGAGCAGGCCGAGCATGAGCAGGGCTCGGCCGATCGTGCCCTTCTGGAGCAGCGGCCCGCGCCGGGGCGTCGGTTCCGGCTCGACGATCACGCGCGCGCGGGGCGGCGCGGATTGCCGAGGAAGCGGCCCACCCCGGCGGTGGTGTGCGCCGCGCCCTCGCGGTAGGTCGTCTGCCCGTTGCACCAGACGCGCAGGATGCCCTCCGAGGGCGCGGTGGGCTCGGCGTAGGTCGCGCGGTCGATCACGCGCGCCGGGTCGAGCAGCACGAGGTCGGCGAAGGCGCCCGGGCGGATCGCGCCGCGGTCGGGGATGCCGAAGACCTGCGCGCAGCGCCCCGTCATCTTGTGGATGGCCGTCTCCAGGCTGAACAGGCCGATCTCGCGCACATAGCGCCCCAGCACGCGCGGGAAGGTGCCCCAGAGCCTCGGGTGCGGCTTGGCGTCGTGGGGGATGCCGTCGCTGCCGATCATGCTGCGCGGATGCGCCATGATGCGCTGCACGTCCGCCTCGTCCATGGAGAAGGTGATCGCGCCCGCGGGCAGCAGCCGCTCGGCCGCCGCCCGGCGCGTCATGCCCCATTCGCGGGCGATGTCGTCGAGGTCGCGCCCGGCCATCTCCGGGAAAGGCACCGACCAGGTGATCTGCACCTTCACGTCCTGGCGCAGCTTGTCGGGCATCAGCACGGTGGAGCCCGCCGGATAGGGATAGACGTCGAAGGCCACGGGCTGGTCCTGGCCGAGCGCGTCCATCAGCGCGAGCGTCTCGCGCGAGCGGCCGAAATTCTCGCTCATCGTGCATTTGTGGTGGCTGATCACCACCTCGAGGGGCTTCTCCGGCGCGCCGGCCTCCCGGCCGATGCGCAGCGTCTCCCGGATCGAATCGAGCACATGGTCGCCCTCGTCGCGCATGTGCGTGACGTAGAGGCCGCCCTCCTCCTTCAGCACCTCTGCCACCGCGATCACCTCCTCGGTGGGCGCCTGGGCGTTGGGGGGATAGTAGAGGCCGGTGGAGAAGCCGCCTGCGCCCTCGCGCAGCGCCTCGCGCAGGCGCTGCTGCATGCGCGCGATCTCGGCGTCGGTGGCGGGGCGATAGACGTCGCCCGCCATCGCCTCCATGCGCAGCGACATGTGCCCGCACAGGGCGAAGGTGTTCACGGCGGGCGGGTTCCTCGCCAGCGCCTCCGCGTATTCGCCGAAGGAGCCGAAGCGCCACCACGCCTCCTCGCCCAGCAGGTCGAGCGGCGGCGGCGGGCGATTCGCGAGCCGCGTGGGCGCGAGGCTGATGCCGCAATTGCCGACGACGACGGTGGTCACACCCTGGCTCGACTTGCAGTGCAGGCAGTCGGGCCCGCAGAGAACGGCGCGGTCGTCGTGCGTGTGGGCGTCGATGAAGCCGGGGGCGAGCACCTGGCCCCGCGCGTCCAGCTCCTCCCGCCCGCTCGCGCCGCCGAGCGCGCCGACGGCGAGGATCCGGTCCCCCTCCACCGCCACGTCGGCGCGGAAGCGCGGCGCGCCCGTCCCGTCGATCACGGTGGCGTCACGGATCACGAGGTCGCAACGAAGCGGCATGGCAGGCCCCCCCCTCTCTCGCCGCCGATCATGGGCAAGACGGGCGGCGCGGCCAATCCGGCCCGGCGCGGATTGCGCGCAGCCGGGCGGATGCCTTATCCCTCGCTCACCGAAAGGGAGGATCCGACACATGCCCATCTTCCGCCGCCCGGCGCTGCTCGGCGCGCTCGCTGCGCTGGTGGCCGCCCCCGCCATGGCGCAGACGCAGATCACGGTGCAGCACGCCCTGCCGCTCAACAGCCACTACGGCGCCGGAGCGACCGCGCTGAAGGAGACGCTGGAGCGCCTGACCAACAACCGCATCCGGGTGAACATCCAGCGCAACGACAATGAGCGCGAGATGATCGAGAGCGTGCAGATCGGCACCATCGACTGCACCATCACCTCCACCGGCCCGGTGGGCAACTTCGTGCCCGCCGTGCGCAACGTGGACGTTCCCTTCCTGTTCCGCGACTACGCCCACGCCCGCGGCGTGCTGGACAGCGAGATCGGCCAGGGGCTGCTCGCCCAGTTCACGCCGCGCGGCCTCGTCGGCGTGATCTGGATGGAGAACGGCTTCCGCCACCTGACCAACTCGCGGCGCGAGGTGAACGCGCCCGCCGATGTCCGTGGCATGAAGGTGCGCACCATGGAGAACCAGGTGCACATGCGCGCCTTCTCCACCCTCGGCGCGCTGCCCACGCCCATGGCCTTCAGCGAGCTCGTGCCCGCGCTGCAGCAGGGCACTGTGGACGGGCAGGAGAACCCGATCCCGGTGATCGTCGCGAACAACCTGAACCAGGTGCAGCGTTTCCTCTCGCTGACCGCGCACGTCTATTCGCCCGCCGTGCTGATCTGCAATCCCGGCACCCTGAACCGCATGAGCGCCGCGGACCGCGCGCACTTCATGGAGGCCGCGCGCGCCGCCCAGCGCGCGAACCGCGAGCGCGTCTCGGCCGACGAGGCGAGCGGCGTGGACGAGCTGCGACGCCGCGGCATGACGGTGGTGACGCAGGTGGACACGGCCGCCTTCCAGGCCGCCCTCGCCCCCGCCTTCGCGGAGTTCGAGCGCTCGCTGGACGGCGCCCTGCTGCGCCGCATCCGCGAGTGGCGCCCCGCCGGCGGCTGAACCGCCGCCATGAGGGCGCGGCCCGCGCCGCGCCCTTCTCCTTCCCGCCTCCCACCGGGCATGCCGCATGAACCCGATGAACCTCCTGCCGCTGCAGGTCACCGCCGCGGCCACTCTGGCGACGGTGAGCCTCGCGCTCTGGGCCGGTTCGGGGGGCGGGGCGCGGGCGGCGCTGCGGCGCGCCGTGCTGGGGCTGGACCGCCTCGGCACGGGCGCGGCCGCCCTGCTCTCGGTTCTGGCGCTGCTGGTCGCGGTCTTCGCCGGCGCCTGGCAGGTGGTGGCGCGCTTCGCGACCGAGACGCCATCCATCTGGTCCGAGGCGCTGGTGCGCACCGCGCTGATCTGGATGGCCTATCTCGGGCTCGCGGTGGCGCTGAGGGCGGGCGCGCTGGTCTCCATCGATCTCCTGCACCAGCTCTCGCGCGGGGCGCTGCGCCGCGCGGTGGAGGCCGCGGGCCTCGCCTTCTGCCTCTCGCTGCTGGGCGTGATGTTCTGGTTCGGCTGGATCATGGCGGAGCGGGTGAAGTTCCAGGAGATGGCGGGGCTCGAGATCTCCATGGCCTGGGGCTATGCGGCCATCCCCATCGGCTCGCTCTTCGCCATGCTCGGCGCGCTCGCGCATTTCTTCGACCGCCGCAGCGCGGAACTGGACAACGCGGCGTGACGCCGCCTGCCGGCAAGGAGGCTCGCTGATGGGCGGCGCCATGCTCACGGTCATGCTGGTGCTCTTCGCGCTCTCGGTGCCGGTGGCGGTGGCCATCGGCATCGCGGCGGTGGTGGGCGTGACGCAGTTCACCAATTTCCCGCTGATCGTCGCCGCCCAGCAGCTCTTCGTCGCGCTGGACCGCTTCCCGCTGGCCGCCATCCCCTTCTTCATCCTGGCCGGGAACCTGATGGACGTGGGGGGAATCTCCCGCCGCCTCGTCGAGTTCGCGCGCGCCATCGTGGGCGGCATCCAGGGCGGGCTGGCCGCCACCTGCGTCGTCACCTGCATGATCTTCGCGGCGATCTCGGGCAGCTCGGTGGCCACCACCTTCGCCATCGGCGCGATCATGATCCCGGCGCTGGTGCGCGCGGGCTATCCGGTGGGCTTCGCCGCCGCCCTGCAGGCCACCGCGGCCGAGCTCGGCGTGGTGATCCCGCCCTCCATCCCGATGATCCTCTACGGCGTGACGACCCAGACCTCGATCCCCGAGCTGTTCATCGCGGGCTTCGCGCCCGGGCTGCTGATCGGCGGCGCGCTGATCGTCACCGTGCTGGTCTGGTGCCGCGTCTGCGGCTGGGGCAGGCGCGACGGCGAGGGCCGGCTGCCGCTCCTCGCGGCCACGCGGCAGGCGGGGTTCGCGCTGCTCATGCCCGTCATCGTGCTGGGTGGGATCTATGGCGGCATCACCACCCCCACCGAGGCCGCGGTGGTCGCCGTCGTCTATGCCCTGATCGTAGGCCTGCTGCTGCACCGCGAAATCCGCCTGCGCGACCTCTTCCCCATCTTCCGCAAGAGCGTGATCACCTCGGCGGTGATCATGTTCATCATCGCCTGCGCGGGGCTCTTCTCCTGGCTGCTCAACCGCCAGGGCGTGCCGGACGCCATGGCCGGCTGGCTG
>JBKBSR010000513.1:0-1570 GCA_046291055.1 Roseococcus sp. | reverse complement strand
GACGCCCGAACAGGCCATCGCCGCGCTGCTGGCCGCGCGCCGGGCCCTGGCGCGGGGAGACGGCGCGGCGGCCGAGGCGGCGCTCGCCCCGCCCGCCTTCCGGCCTGCGCTGCGCCCGGGCCCGCTCGTGCGGCTCGCCGAGCCGGGGCCGCGGCCGAATGCGCAGCTCGTCCTGCCGGGCCTCCTTGCCGCGCTGGAGCGCGCGCCCGCGGCCCGGCTGGACGAAGGGGGCGTGGGGTTCGGCGTGGGCGAGGGGGGGCTCGCGCCCTTCACGGCGCCGCGGCGCTGAGGCGCTTGGCGCGGGGCGGGCGCGGCTTTATGTCAGGCAGGTCATCCCGCCGTCATTCCCGGAGTCCGCGCATGCCCTTCCGCCCCGCCCGGCGCGCCCTGCTGGCGAGCCCCCTCCTCGCCGCCCCGGCCCTCGCCCAGAGCGGCTTTCCGGACCGCCCGCTGCGCATGGTGGTGGGCTTCCCGCCCGGCGGGCTGACCGACATCGTGGCCCGCGCCACGGCGGAGGGGATGAGCGCCGCCCTCGGCCAGCCGGTGGTGGTGGAGAACCGCCCCGGCGCGGCGGGCAACCTCGCCACCGAGCAGGTGGCGCGCGCCGCCCCCGACGGGCTGACGCTGCTCATGGCCTATTGCGGCCAGGTGACGATCAACCCCTTCACCTACGGCAACATGGCCGTGGACCCGATGCGCGATCTGGTGGGGATCACGCGGGCCGTGCGCACCTCCATCGCCCTGGTGGTGCATCCGGATTTCCCGGCGCGGGACTTCCAGGGCTTCCTGGCGGAGTTGCGCCGCCAGCCCGGCCGGGTGAACTACGCCACCGCCGGCTCCGGCAGCCTGCTGCATGTGGTGGCGGAGCTGCTGCAGCGCCGCACCGGCACGCAGATGACCTCCGTGCATTTCCGCGGCAGCGCCGCCGCCATTCCCGAGGTGCTGGCCGGCCGCGTGCCCGTGATCGTGGACCCGGTGCCCACCATCGCGCCGCATGTGCAGGCGGGGCGGCTGCGCGCGCTGATGGTGGCGGCGGATGCCCGCGCGCCCCAGCTTCCCGAGGTGCCGACGGCGGCCGAACTGGGCCTTGCGGATTTCGCCTTCGACAACTGGTTCGGCCTGCTCGCCCCCGCCGCCACGCCGGTCGCGCGCATCGAGCGGCTGAACGAGGCGGCGAGCGCGGCGCTGCGCCAGCCCGCGCTGGTCGAGCGCCTCGCGGCCCAGGGCATCCAGACCGCGCCGACCACCCCGGCCGAGGTGCAGCGGCTGTTCGCCAGCGAGGCGCAGGTGTTCTCCGATGTGATCCGGGCGGCGAACATCCGGGCGGACTGAACCGCGCCGGCGATGGCGGGCGTATCAGTCGCTCGCCATCACCCGCACATAGCTGCCCGGCGCGTCCTCGATCACGGGCAGCTTCCCGGTCCCGGGCGCCCGCGCGGGCACCATGGTCTTGTCGAGCGAGGTGACCCAGCGCTGCCAGTCCGGCCACCAGGAGCCGGCGAGTTCCGTCGCGCCCTTCAGCCACTCGTCGGGGTCGGGCGGCAGCTCCTCGTTGACCCAGTGGCTGTAT
>JBKBSR010000159.1:0-7380 GCA_046291055.1 Roseococcus sp. | reverse complement strand
ACCCCTTGCCGGCGCGCGGCCTTCACCGCCGCACCCCTTGCCGGCGCGCGGCGTTCACCGCCGCACGACCAACGCGACGCCGACCGCGGCCACCGCCGTGCCCGCCATGGCGAGCGGCGTCATCGCCTCGCCCAGCACGAACCACGCGATCAGCGCGGCGAGCGGCGGAACGAGGAAGAACACGGAGGAGGCGCGCGCCGCCTCGCCATGGCGCAGCATGGCGAAGAGGAGGGAGAGCGAGATCAGCGAGTTCACGAAGACCATCCAGGCCAGCCCCGCGAAGAGCCCCGGCGCCCACTCCACCCGCATCGTCTCCAGCAGCGCGGCCAGCGGCAGCGTGGCGAGGAGCGCGACGCCGCACATCACGAGATTGGCGGTGACGAGGTGCGTCGCCCGGCCCGAGCGCCGCTCGAGCAGCGCGCCGGCCGTCATGCAGGCGAGCGCGGCGAGCGCGAAGAACAGCCCCACCCAGCCGAAGTTGCGGAAGCCCGAGCCGGAGACGATCACGAGCCCCGCCCCCGCCAGCCCGAGCAGCAGCCCCGCCCAGCCCCGCGCATCCAGCGGCGGATCCCCCGCCACGCGCGGCGCCAGCACCGCCACCGCCACCGGCTGCAGCCCGATGAGCAGCGCGATGGGCCCCGCCCCCATCCCCGCCTTCATGGCGAGGTTCATCGAGGCGAAATAGGCGAACTGCACGAGCAGCCCCATGCGGCAGAGATGCGCCAGCGCCGCGCGATCCGGCCAGGGCGGGCGCAGCGCGAGCCAGAGCGGCAGCAGGATGGCCACCACCGCCGCATAGCGCAGCACCTGCAGCGTCAGCGGCTCGACATGCGGCAGGCAGAGCAGGATGGCCGTGAAGCCGCCCGACCAGAGCGTGACGAACGCATAGGGCGCGATGACGAGCCAGGCCGGGCGCGGCGCGGCGTCGGCGGGCGGCGTCGTGCGGCGGGTCACCCTTCCTCCCCTTCCGGAGCGGCAAGCCTAGGGCCGATCGCGGCTGCCCGGCCAGCCGCCGGCGCGGAACGTCTTGAGCGGAGCCGCGCAAACGGGCACACAGTCGGGCAGAACGAACGCCAGGGAGGCCCCGACCATGACGACCCGCCGCACCGCGCTGCTGGGCGCGCTCGCCGCGCCCGCGCTGCTCTCCATCCCGCGCGCGCAGGCGCAGGAACTCACGCTGCGCCTGCACCACTTCCTGCCGGCCGTCTCCAACGTCCACCGCCATTTCCTCACGCCCTGGGCGCAGAAGATCGGCCAGGAGAGCAACGGGCGGCTGCGCGTGCAGATCTTCCCCGCCATGCAACTCGGCGGCGCGCCGCCCCAGCTCTACGACCAGGCGCGCGACGGGGTGGTGGACATCGTCTGGACCCTGCCCGGCAACACCCCCGGCCGCTTCCCCTCCATCGAGGTGATCGAGCTGCCCTTCGTCGCGCACAAGCGCGCCTCGGTGAACGCGCGGGTGACGCAGGAGCTGCACGACACCGTCTTCGGCCGCGAGTTCCAGGACACGCACATCATCACCGCCTGGGCGCATGACGCGGGCGTGGTGCACGCCCGGCGCGAGGTGCGCCGCCTCGAGGACATGAACGGCCTGCGCCTGCGCTTCCCCACCCGCCAGGCGGGCGAGGCGCTGCGCGCGCTGGGCGCCGCCCCCATCGGGATGCCGGTGCCGCAGATTCCCGAGGCGCTGGCCCAGGGCGTGATCGACGGCGCCGTAGTGCCCTGGGAGGTCGTGCCCTCCATCCGCCTGCACGAGACGCTGCGCCATCATACCGAGATCGCGGGCAGCCCCACCTTCTACGTCGCCTCCTTCGTGCTGGCGATGAACAAGGCGCGCTACGAGTCCATGCCCGCCGACCTGCGCCGCGTGCTGGACGCGAACTCCGGCCAGGCGGCCGCCGCCATGGCCGCGCGCGTGTGGGACGAGCAGGGCCCGGTGGTGGAGGAGATGGTGCGCCGCCGCGGCAACGCCATCATCGAGCTCGGCGCGGAGGAAACCCAGCGCTGGCAGCGCCAGACCCAGCCCGTGATCGAGGCCTGGCTGCGCGCGATGCGCGAGCGCAACATCGACGGCGGCGCGCTGCTCGAGCGCGCGCGCGCGCTGGTCGCGCAATACGGCCAGGGCGTGACCTGAGGCCTTGAGCGCGCCCCCCTCCCTGCCCGGCGGGCGCTTCGCCCGGCTGCCCGCCGCGCTGGCCGTCGCCGGCGGGCTGACGCTGCTGGCGGCGGCGCTGCTCACCTGCGTCTCGGTGCTGCTGCGCTGGCTCACCAGCCAGCCGGTGCGCGGGGATTTCGAGCTGGTCTCGCTCGGCTCGGGGCTCGCGGTGCTGGGCTTCCTCGCCTGGGGCAGCCTGACGCGCGCGAACATCCTGGTGGACAGCTTCACCGGCTGGCTGCCCCGACGCGTCACCGCGGCGGTGGACGCCGTCTGGACGCTGCTCTGGGTGGCCGCGCTCTGGCTGATCGCCGAGCGGATGATGCAGGGCGCGATGGACACCTGGCGCAACAACATGCGCACCATCGGGCTGCTCGCCCTGCCCTACTGGTGGGCCATCGCCATCGGCGCATTCTGCTTCGCGCTGGCGGGGCTCGCGGCGCTGATCTGGCTGCCGCGCCTGCTGCGGGGCCGGGGCTGATGGCGCCCGAGTTCGCGCTGGCGGCGACGGGCTTCGCCGTGCTGCTCGGGCTGATCGCGCTGCGCGCGCCCATCGCGCTGGCCATGCTGCTGGTGGGGGCAGGCGGCTATGTCCACATCCTCGACTGGAACGCCCTGTCCAACTACCTCAAGACCACGCCCTACCACCTCTTCGCCAACTACACGCTCAGCGTCATCCCGCTGTTCATCCTGATGGGGGCGCTGGCCGAGCGCGGCGGCCTGGCGCGCGACCTGTTCAGCGCCGCCAACGCGCTGCTCGGCCGCAGGCCGGGCGGGCTCGCGATGAGCGTGGTGGGGGCGTCGGCGGCCTTCGGCGCGGTGTGCGGCAGCTCGGTCGCCACCACCGCCACCTTCGGCCGCGCCGCCCTGCCGGAGCTGCGCCGCTACGGCTACGCGCCCGGCTTCGCCACGGGCGCCATCGCCGCCGGCGGCACGCTCGGCATCCTCATCCCGCCCTCGGTGATCCTGGTGGTCTATGCGATCAGCACCGAGCAGAACATCGCCAAGCTGTTCATGGCGGCGCTCATCCCCGGGCTGGTCGCCACGCTGCTCTACCTGCTGGCCATCTGGCTCTGGATGAAGCTGCGCCCCGGGCTCGGCCCGCCCGCACCGGCCCCCGCGCCGGGCGAGCGCCGCGCCGCGCTGCTGCGGGTGCTGCCGGTCATGGCCATCGCGGTGCTGGTGGTGGGCGGCATCTACGGCGGCGTCTTCACGCCGACCGAGAGCGCGGCGGTGGGCTGCGTGCTGGTGCTGGCGCTCGGCCTCGCCCGCCGCTCCCTGCCCTGGCGGGAGATCAAGGCCGCGCTGCTCGGCACCGCCGAGACGAGCGCGATGATCTTCGCCATCCTGCTGGGCGCGGAGGTGTTCAACGCCTTCCTCGCCCTCTCCCAGGCGCCGGACCTGCTGGCCGTCTGGGTCACCGAGCAGGACTTCCCGCCCTATGGCGTGCTGCTGGCGCTGCTGCTCACCTACATCGTGCTCGGCGCGGTGATGGACGAGCTGGCGATGATCCTGCTCACCCTGCCCGTCTTCTTCCCCGTCGTCACGGCGCTCGATTTCGGCATGACGACGGAGGAGACGGCGATCTGGTTCGGCATCCTGGTGCTGGTGGTGGTGGGGATCGGGCTGATGGCCCCGCCCATCGGCCTCAACGTCTTCGTCATCTCGGCCATCGCGCGCGAGGTGCCGATCGCGCGCACCTACGCCGGGGTGCTGCCCTTCCTGGCGACCGACCTGCTGCGCCTCGCGCTCTGCGTGGCGTTCCCCGCGCTCAGCCTCTGGCTCGTGCGCCTTCTCACCTGAGGTTCCGCGATGAGCGACCCCACCCCCTATGCCCGTCACGCCCCCGGCAGCCAGCCGCCCTATGATGCGCCGGCCTATGGCAGCACGCACCGGCGCCACCCGAAGCAGCCCCTGATCCGCGCGCCGCACACGCTGACCGAGACGACGAGCCCGCGCCTCACGCCCGACCGCTTCCCGCCCGAGGCCGACATGTCGCGCGTGAACGGGAGGGATGCGCTCGGCCAGCGCATCATCGTGGGCGGGCGCGTGCTGGACGAGGCGGGCCGCCCCGTGCCGCACGCCATGGTCGAGGTGTGGCAGGCCAATGCCGCGGGCCGCTACCACCACCCGGGCGACACGCATGACGCGCCGCTCGATCCGAACTTCCTCGGCCGGGCGCGCGTCTTCACCGACGCCGAGGGCTGGTATCGCTACACCACCATCCAGCCCGGGGCCTATCCCTGGCGCAACCACCACAACGCTTGGCGGCCCGTGCACATCCACTACAGCCTGTTCGGCGCAGGCTTCGCCCAGCGCATGATCACCCAGATGTATTTCCCGGGCGACCCGCTGCTGCCGCTCGATCCCATCTTCAACGCGGTGCCGGACGAGGCCGCGCGCAACCGCCTGATCGCGGCCTTCGACCTCGAGCTCACCGTGCCCGAATGGGCGCTCGGCTACCGCTTCGACATCGTGCTGCGCGGCCCCGCCGCCACCCCCTTCGAGGAGGAGGACCACGCCTGATGGCCACCGCCCAGCAGACCGCCGGCCCCTACTGGCACATGATCGACTTCCCCGAATGGGCGGATGCGACGCGCTTCGGCGCCGAGGGCCCACGCATCACGCTCACCGGTGTGATTCGCGACGGCGCGGCCGCGCCGGTGACGGACGCGATGGTGGAGATCTGGCACGCCGACCCCGCCGGCCGCTACGACGCCGAGTTCCAGGGCTTCGGCCGCTGCCGCACCGACGCCGAGGGCCGCTTCCGCTTCACCACCCTCAAGCCCGGCCCCGTGCCCGGCCGAGGCAACGCCATGCAGGCGCCGCATGTGCTTCTGGCCATCTTCGCGCGCGGGCTGATGCGCCATCTCCTCACCCGCCTCTATTTCGCGGGCGAGGCGCTGAACGAGACCGACCCGCTGCTCGCCCTGGTGCCGGAGGCGCGGCGGCCCACCCTCATCGCCCGCGAGAGCGAACCCGGCGTCTGGACCCTCGACATCCGCCTCCAGGGCGAGGGCGAGACCGTGTTCCTGGACGTCTGACCCCATGGCCGTGAACCCCGCCGATTCCCCGGTTCTGGGCGCGCTCTACGGCACGGAGGCGATGCGCGCCGTGATGGGCGAGCGCGCCTTCCTGCAGAAGATGCTGGAGGTGGAGGCCGCGCTCGCCCGCGCCCAGGCGCGGCTCGGCATCATTCCGGCCGAGGCGGCCGAGGCCATCACCGCGGCCGCGGATGTGGACCGCCTCGACCTCGCCGCGCTCGCCGCAGCCACGCGCAACACCGGCTATCCCGTGGTGGGGCTGGTGAAGCAGCTCAGCGCCCTGGCCGGCGAGGAGGCGGGGCGCTGGACGCATTGGGGCGCCACCACCCAGGACATCATGGACACCGCCCTGGTGCTGCAGATGCGCGAGGCGCTGGCGCTGCTGCGGGGGGAGCTCTCGGCGGTGAACCGCGGCCTCGCGCACCTCGCGCGCGCGCACCGCGGCACGGTGATGGCCGGGCGGACGCATCTGCAGCACGCGCTGCCCGTCACCTTCGGCTACAAGGTGGCGGTGTGGCTCTCGCCGCTCGTGACCATGGTCGAGCGGCTCGACCAGCTCGCCCCCCGCGCGCTCCGGCTGCAGTTCGGGGGCGCGGCGGGCACCCTGGCCTCGCTCGGCGAGCAGGGGCTGGCGGTCGCCGAGGCGCTGGCCGAGGAGCTTTCGCTGCCCTGCCCCGACATCCCCTGGCATGTGGCGCGCGACGGCGTGGCGGAGGTGGTGGGCCTCTGCGGGCTGCTCTGCGGCGCGCTGTCGAAGATGGCGACCGACGTGATCCTGCTGATGCAGACCGAGGTGGCCGAGGTGAGCGAGCCGCACGCGCCCGGGCGCGGCGGCAGCTCCACCATGCCGCAGAAGCGCAACCCCATCGCCTGCGAATACATCCTCGCCCAGGCGCGCGGGGTGCAGGCGCTGGTCCCGCTCATGCTCGGCGCCATGGCGCAGGACCAGGAGCGCGGCACCGGCCCCTGGCAGGCCGAGCCGCTGGCCATCGGCCAGGCGCTGACGCTGACCCATGGCGCGCTGGCGCAGGCGCGCTTCCTCGCCGAGGGGCTGGTGGTGGATCCCGCGCGCATGGCGCGCAACCTCGCCGCCACGGGCGGGCTGATCGCGGCCGAGCAGGTGATGATGGGTCTCGCCCCGCTGCTCGGGCGGGGCGAGGCGCACCATGTGGTGAACCGCGCCTGCGACCATGCCCTCGCCCACGGGGTGCCGCTCGCCGAGGCGCTGCTGCTCGAGGAGGCGGTGGCTGCGCGCATGGAGCCCGATGCGGTGGCGGCGCTGTGCGATCCGCGCCACTACCTGGGCAGCGCCATGGCCTTCGTGGACCGGGTGCTGGCGCGCCACGCGGCGGGGTGAGACGGGCGGCATGTCATGCCGCCCGTCTCAGAACGGCACCGCCTCGCCCCGGTGGTCGAAGAAGCCGCCGGTCTCGGCCGGGGTGAGGCGCTCGATCACCGCGAGCAGCCGCGCGGCGGCCTCCTCGGGCGTCTGCAGATCGAGGCCCGCCTTGGAGAAGGGGGCGGAGAGCGGCGTGGCCACCGTGCCCGGGTGCAGCGCCACCAGGATCTGCTCTGGGCGGCGGCGCGCCACCTCCACCGCCGCGGTGCGCAGAAGCTGGTTCAGCGCCGCCTTGCTGGCCCGGTAGGCATACCAGCCGCCCAGGCGGTTGTCGGCGATGGAGCCGACCCGCGCCGAGAGCGTGGCGAAGACCGCCCGCCCCTCGCGCGCCAGGCGCGGCAGGAAATGCTTCATCAGCAGCGCGGGGCCGATGGCGTTCACCGCGAAGGCGTGGGCGAGATGCGCGGGATCGAGCTCGCGCAGCGACTTCTCGGGCCGGAAGCGGGCGTCGTGCAGGAAGCCCGTGGCGTCGAGCACCAGGCGCAGCCCCTCGCCCGCATGGGCGGCGGCGGCGGCGATGCTCGCCTCGTCGAGCAGATCGAGCGGCGGGTCGCTGCGGCGCGAGAGACGCAGCACCGCCTCGCCCCGCGCCTCCAGCGCCGCGGCCAGCGCCGCGCCGATGCCGCCGCCTGCGCCGATGACGACCTGCGGCGTCACCGCGCCGCCCTCAATCGGCGAAGTCGGGCTGCTCGCGCATCAGGATGCGCTTGATGCTCTCGAGATGCAGGCGCGCGCTCTCGCGGTCGCCCTGCCGCATCTGCGCGGGGGGGGGGGGGGGGGGG